>JAITES010000212.1 GCA_031281925.1 Treponema sp.
TCTGGATTGGGCTCTTTGTCGCGGGTCTGCAAAACTTCCACATCCTGAACCTTCCGGGGGTACTATTAATTATAACCCTGTTCATAAGCACCAGTATTCCCATGATGGAAAAACACCTGATTGCCCGGACACCTTCATACCGGGACTACCAGCGGAATGTCCCCATGCTCCTCCCCCTTCCCCCGCGTCGCCGCCGGTAAAACCCATGCAGAACCCGGGAACAAGCTCCCGGGTTCTTCGTTCTCCAGGCGCCCGGCCGCCGCCTTTTTGAGCGGAACCGTATTGACGAATCCCGTTCCTCTGTTATATTATAATTCCCATCAAAGTAGTAGGATAACTATGAGCGTTATCGATACCCGCAAAACCGGAGCCGTCAGGGGGTTTGACCTATGATTGAAGCGAAAAGCATCGGCAAATTTTTTTCGGTGATCAACGAGAAAGGCCTGGCCGAAGGACTCACCGCTGTTCTCAACGTGTCCCTCACCATCCCCGACGGAAAGATCGTGTCCCTCCTGGGGCCCTCCGGCTGCGGCAAATCAACATTCCTCGAAATCCTTGCGGGCCTCCAGGCCCCTACGGACGGCACGATCCATATCGACGGCAAGCTGGTGCTGGAACCCCTGCCCGCCACACGGAAAGAGCAGATCGCCTATCGCCGCCGCTACCGCTTTATCTCACCTCTGGCAAACGGTGTATTCAGGGATCATCCCAAGCATGACATTGCCATGATCTTCCAGGATTATGCGGTCTTTCCCTGGATGACCGCCATACAGAACGTAGAGTTTGCACTAAAACTGCGAAATGCCGGCCCGGCGGGTAAACGGCTCAGGCGGAATGAGATACAGGAAAAGGCGGCCTTCTACCTTAACAAGGTGGATCTCGGCGTCTTCGCGCACAAGTACCCTTCGCAGCTTTCGGGCGGTATGCGCCAGCGTCTGGCTCTTGCGCGGGCGCTTTCGGTGGAACCGAAGATCATCCTCATGGATGAGCCCTTTGCCGCGGTGGATGCGCTGACCAGGGAAAAACTCCAGGACGAACTGCTGCGGCTCTGGGATGAGACAAAGAATTCGAGTAATCCCATTACCATCGTTATGGTTACCCATGATGTTCCCGAAGCGGTCTATGTCTCCGACGAAGTTGTTGTCTTTTCTCCCAGCCCTGGCACTATCCGCAACCGCATCCCGGTAGATGTAAAGCGTCCGCGGGCACGGACAGAAGCGGAACTTATTGAAATTCAGGAAAGGATATTCGCAATGTTCCAGTACGATCTGAATCAGGAAAGCGAATACAGTATTTAGCGCCTGTCCATAAAGCCGGTTACTTTACGGACAGAACGAGGAGCGGCCAGTGAATAGTGAAGAAAAATTTAACGCGGACAGCAGGGGAAAGATTTATGACAGCATCATTGCTGCCAGGGGAAATACACCGCTGGTAAAACTCGGCAAACTGGGGGCCGGACTTCCGGGAATCGTGCTTGCAAAGGTTGAATCGTTTAACCCCATGAACAGCGTCAAATGCCGTATCGGGGCTGCGATGCTGGATGCGGCGGAACGGGACGGCAAACTCAAGCCGGGCGGAACGGTGATAGAACCCACTTCCGGGAATACCGGTATAGGACTTGCCTTTGCCTGTGCCCGGCGGAATTACAAACTGATCCTTACCATGCCGGAAACCATGTCGGTGGAACGGCGCAAACTGGCGCAGATGCTTGGCGCAGATGTGGTACTCACCTCCGGCAAGGACGGCATGAAAGGCGCCGTGCGGAAGGCGGAAGAACTTACAAGCCAGATCCCCGGAAGCTTCATGCCTCTGCAGTTTGAAAACCCCGCAAACCCCGAGGCCCACCGCAGAACCACTGCGGAAGAAATCTGGGCCGATACTGCCGGAACGGTGGACATTTTTGTTGCCGGTGTTGGAACCGGCGGAACAATCACCGGAGTCGGGGAAGTTCTCAAAAGCAGGAAACCCGGCGTAAAGATAGTGGCCGTGGAACCCGACGCTTCGCCCGTGCTCTCAGGCGGCTTTGCCGGCCCCCACCGCATTCAGGGCATAGGAGCGGGTTTCATCCCGAAGGTGCTCAACCGTTCGATTATTGACGAGATCGTAAGGGTTACCAATGACGATGCGATAAACACCGCCCGCCGGGTCGCCCGCACGGAAGGAATCCTCACCGGGATCTCCGCCGGAGCGGCGGTGTGGGCTGCCCTGAAGATCGCCTCCCGGCCTGAAAACTCAGGCAAAAACATTGTAGTGATACTTCCTGATTCAGGTGAACGCTATCTTTCAACCCAGCTTTCGGATCTGGAAGACTAATGCCACAGGAAGTCAGCCGCCATGGGATATTTTTTAGAACGGCTCTGATTGTTATTTCCGTTGCGATGCTGAGCGCCTGTTCATCACAAAAAGAAGCGGAGGAAGCGCCGATCATCACTTCGGCAAGTTATCAACATACTCTGTATAACGGCAAGAGGCAGCCCATTGAGGCAAAAGCGGCAAAGGATGATGTTCCGCCTTTTATCATCACCTATTTTTCTTCGGAAGAAGCATTGCTCGAAAACAAGGGCGGCACTACCGAAGTTCCCGGGGAAGTGGGGGACTATTTTGTGCGAATTGAACGGCCTGCGGGAAACGGATACAGGCAGGGGCAGAGCATCAAGGTTGAGTACCATATTCAAAAGGCGTTTATCACCATCAGTGCGGAGGAGAGGCAGGAATTTACCTATGACGGAAAACCAAAAGCCGCAGCCGCTTCCGCTGAACCGCCCGTGGAACTGAATATTGACTACTATACCGCCGGCAACAGTAATACTGCGATTCCGGACGGCCCTCCGGTCAATCGGGGACAATACCGGGCGCTGATTTCCTTTGCGGGGAATGAACATTACATGGGCGCCTCAAAAGAAATAGTGCTTGTCATCAATTAAGCACACTCAGCCGCGTCTGATAAACCTCCCCCTCCCCGCCGTACCGTACAATTTCCCGTCCCGGACGATCACCTCTCCCCGTGAAATTGTACAGACAGGCCAGCCCTGCACTTCAAAGCCTTCATAGGCGCTGTAGTCAACATTCGCATGAAGCATTGACTTACTTAAAATCGTCCGCCTGTCAGGATCGATGATGACGATGTCCGCATCCGAGCCGGGAGCCAGTACGCCCTTTTGGGGATACATGCCAAAAATTTTTGCAGGGTTGCTGCAGCAGAGATCGACAAAACGGCGCAGGTCTATCCGTTTTTTTGTAACGCCTTCGGAATAGAGGAGCGGCATGCGTTCCTCGATGCCCGGAACACCCGAGGGGCATTTTGTAAAATCGTCCTTTCCCTGCATCTTCTGCGTTTCAAAAAAGAAGGGGCAGTGATCGGTGGCAACAGTATCAATGTCAGCCTCAAGGCCCTTCCAGAGGGCATCCTGATCGGCAGGGCCGCGCAGGGGCGGGCACATGATGTATTTAAGGCCCTCAAAAGGGGAAATGCAAAACGGAGCTTCGGCGCCTGCGTCCGCTTTTTCGGCTGGCCTTCCGGGTTCGGGAAGGCCGTAGCGGCTTTCATCAAGCAGAAGGTATTGCGGACAGGTTTCGGCCAGAAGATTCTTCTGCCCCCGGTTCCGGGCGGCACGGATAAACTCAAGGCCGAGCCGGTTAGTAAGGTGCACAATATACAGCGGAGCATCATCGGCAATATGCGCCATGAGTATCATCCGGTTGATTGCCTCCGCCTCACATTCTGCGGGACGGGAAAGCGGATGATATGCGGGACTTGTTTTCCCTTCGGCCCTGAACCGTTCCCTCAGAAAATTGATTACTCCGTCATTTTCAGGATGCACGGTAACAAGTACGCCGAGTTCCTTTGCCCGTTTCAAAACCTGAAACACATCCCCGTCTGAAAGTTTGAAACCGTATGTAAGGTAAACTTTGTAACTGCTTATCCCTTCGGCAGCCAGGCTTTCCATCATCTGCAGCACAGCGCCGTCCACATGCTGAATAACTCCGTGGAAACCGTAATCAATAACTGCCTTGCCTTCGGCAAAACCGTGATACTTCTTTATCTGATGATCCAGCGGACAGCCTGCGGGCCCGAATGCGGGATGATCCACAATCGTTGTCGTTCCCCCGAAGGCGGCGGCCACCGTACCGGTATAAAAATCGTCACTGGCTACGGCAATACCCACATCAAGATTGAGATGAGTGTGAACATCAACGCCGCCGGGAATAACTATTTTCCCCGAAGCGTCAATCTCTTCCATGCCGGGGGAGAAAACAGCAAGGTTCCGCCCAATCTGCGTTATTTTTTCCCCTTCGCAGAGCAGATCGCAGACAGTCTCGGAATTTTCAGCAAGCACAAGGCCATTTCGAATAAGGAGTTTGTTCATACGATCATTATAATACGAAAAAGTAGAAGCGGGAAAGAAGAACGGTTTTTTATTTGTAACGGCTTAATCCAGCCGGGGTCATGCAGTAGAACGAACATATTAATTGTAGTATCATGATTCATGGATACAATCATCAGGCCGCGGCAATTCAACGGCACTGTCCGCATCCCGGCTTCAAAATCCCATACGATACGCAGGCTTCTTGTTGCCTCAATGGCGGAAGGCCTCTCCGAAATCCGCCGCCCCCTGGACTCCCTGGACGCCCGTTCCTGTGTTGCCGTATGCCGGGCCATGGGCGCCAAAATTGAAGAGCGCCGCGGCATCGATCCTGCCTGTCCAAATCCTCCCGATGAAACGGGAGAAAAACTCCTGGGCTGGACGGTTCGGGGAAAACTTGAATTCCTGAATGAAAAAAACAACTTCGTGCCGCAGCCCTGCAATGTGGGTAATTCCGGAACCACCCTTTTTTTAAGCCTGGCATTGGCGGCCCTGGGTTCCGTTCCTGTACATTTTGACGGGGATGAACAGATCCGCCGCCGCAGCGCGGCGCCCCTGCTTGAGGCATTGAAGGGTCTGGGAGTCCGTGTTGAATCGGCGGGGGGCTGCGCGCCCATTACCGTTCAGGGCCCCTGGAAAGGAGGACGGATCAGCCTCCCTTCACCCACAAGCCAGTATCTTTCGGCCTTGCTCCTTGCCGCTCCCTGCGCCCCCAAAGGAACCGTTACCGAAATTGACGTACCTCTTCTCAACGAAAGGCCCTATATCGAAATGACTCTTTCCTACCTTGAAGGCCGGCAGATTCTCTGCGAACACGATGATAATTTTTCCTTCTTCCGTATTCCCGGCGGCTCTTCCTGGAAACCGGTGACAGGAACAGTACCGGGAGATTTCTCCTCCGCCGCCTTTCCCGCCCTGGCCGCGGCGGTAAGCGGCGGGGATGCGCTGCTGCTCGATCTGGATCCTGCCGACACCCAGGGCGACAAGGCTTTCCTTGACATGCTTTCCCTCATGGGCTGCGGGGTACAGTGGGAGGAACACGGCGGAAGCCCTGCGGTGAGGATCCGCGGGGAAAAGCGGCTCAGGAGCGGGGAATTCGACCTCAACAAGACGCCGGATCTTCTGCCCGCGGCGGCAGCGCTGGCGGCTTTTGCTGAAGGGGACACCCTTCTCTATAATGCGGCCCATGCCCGGATCAAGGAAACAGACCGGATCACCGTGATGAGGGAAGAACTCTCAAAGCTGGGCGTACAATGCGAAGAGAGGCCGGATGGGCTTGTCATTCACGGTGAGGGCCGCATGAAAGGCGGAGAAATTGACAGCCGGGGGGATCACCGTATCGCGCTGGCTTTTGCGGCGGCGGCCTGCGGCACAGCGGACCCCGTTACGATACACGGTTCCGAATGCGCCGCCGTTACCTACCCCGGATTCATCGAAACCGTATCCAAAAAAACAGGAGAACAGCATGCAGGAACATGACAGGCTTTTCAGGGCAAGCGCTCATTGGGCCGACGAAACGGCGCTCAAGATCATCAGGGAAAAGGGTGAAAAGGAACTTTACACCTGTGCCTCAGGCATTACCCCTTCCGGAACGGTGCATATCGGCAACTTCCGGGAAATCATATCCGTAGATCTCGTAGTCCGGGCTCTGCGGGATCTGGGCCGGAAGGTGCGTTTTATTTACAGTTGGGACGATTACGATGTGTTCCGCAAGGTACCGCTCAACATGCCCAAACAGGATGAACTTGAAAAATACCTCCGCTTCCCCATAACCATGGTGCCGGATCCCTGGGGACGGGATGAAAGCTACGCCCGTCATCATGAAATTGATGTAGAATCCGCGCTTCCCATAGTGGGCATTGCCCCGGAATTTCTCTACCAGTCAAAGCGTTACCGCTCTTCCATGTATGCCCGGGGCATACGGAAGGCTCTTGAACACAGGGAAGAACTTAAAACGATTCTGGACAAATTCCGGGATGAGGATCACAAGATTCAGGGTGAATGGTGGCCGGTCAGCGTCTTCTGCGACAAGTGCAACAGGGATGATACCGATATTGACGGCTGGGACGGCGAATGGGGCTTGAGCTATCACTGCAATTCCTGCGGCCACAG
>JAITES010000239.1 GCA_031281925.1 Treponema sp.
CGGGCGCTGTTAGTTGGGCGGCTATGGGGCGCTGTAGCCTGCTTCGATTACCGCGGCCTTGAGGGTGTCCGGGCTGACGCTGTCCTCGTGTTTCACCTCGGCGTTTTTCTTTTTGAGGCTCACTTTTGCGGATTTAACTCCGGCTACTCCTTTCAGCGCCTCGGTAACATGCTTGACGCAGTGTTCGCAGCTCATTCCTTCAACATTCAATATAGTTTTCATATATAACCTCTATGCATAATAGTATATACCGGAAGGGATGAAAAGTTAAGGCATCCTGCCCTCCGGTTACTTTTTGAAATGGGGCATTTCGGGCTTCTTTAGACTTCTTTGCCGCCGTGGTTAAAATTCCTTCCCTTGATAATCACTTCCCACTGGGTGGTCAGCATGCCGCAGAACATGAGGATAAAGCCTGCGAGTGTCCAGCGGCTCAGGCTGTCGTGGAGGATGAGGAAGCCTCCCAGGGCGGCAAATACTCCCTCCAGGCAGAGGATAATCGTGGCGTGGGCCGGAGGCGCATCTTTCTGGGCTACTGTCTGCAGGGTATAGGCAATGCCCACGGAGCAGATGCCGCCGTAGAGTATGGGGACGAGGGCGCCGGAAAGGGCCGAAAGGCTGAACGCTTCCTGTCTTGCAAGGGCAATAATGAGGGAGAAAAAACCGCACCAGAAAAACTGTCCGGAAGAGAGCAGCAGGGGATCGATCTTTTGTACCAGCCTGTCTATTGCCAGGACGTGAAAAGTCCAGAAGAGGGCGCTTACCGCGGTGATGATGTCGCCGGGGTTGATCCGTATGGTTTCCCCTTCGAGTCTCTCCCCGAATATGCTGCCTGCAACGCTGAGGAAGAAGAGGCCTGCGAGGGTGAGGACTGCCCCGATCCAGGTGGGGAGTCCTGTCTTGCGGCCGAGGAATATACCGGCGATAGGGGTAAGCACCACATAGAGGCCGGTGATAAATCCTGAATGTCCGGCACTGGTATAGATAATACCGATCTGCTGAAGCGAAGCGGCGATGAAAAGGCAGACGCCGGCGATGAGGGAATATTCAAGAAAACGCCGGAAGCTCAATCCGGTTTCGTTTTTCTTTTTTTTGCCTGCGAGGATGAGGGGCAGGAGGGAGGCGCTTCCCAAAAGGAAACGGATGCCGTTGAAGGTAAAGGGTCCCAAAAATTCCATGCCGGATTTTTGAGCTACAAAGGCAAAGCCCCAGATTGCGGCGGTGAGAAACAGAAGTATATCGGCCCTGACGGCTTTCTTGTTCATGCTCATGTTGAGAGAGGCTGTTTCAGGGATTATTCTTCACGGACAAGAGCTTCCCGGAATCCGGCATGCAAAATCTTTTCTGCCGTTGATGGCACCGCCGAAGCGGGAACCCCGGCAAGTACCACCCTGAAGTATTCACCGAAGCGTTCATAGGCCGGCTGGAGTCCTGCATTTTTGAGTTTGTCAAAGGCTTCCACCGCGTTCCGGGCTACCTTGTAGGAACCTACCTGGAGGCGGTATGTCTTGCCGCTGTCCTGCCGGAAGGAGCCTTTTAGTTCCGCCGCGGTTCTGTCTGATGCCGTTCCGGCGGAAACGGTTCTTATGGCAACTGCCGTGGGCGCGGCGCCGGTTTCCCGTGCCGCTGTTTCGGGTACCTTTGTTACGGCCTCCGCCGCGGGAGCGGCTGTTCCGGCAAGTGCCGGAGATGAGGCTACCGGTTCCAGGCTTTCGACCAGCACCGGGGCTGTCCCTGTGCTGATCATGTCAAGCTGGACAGCCGCGGCCTGGGACACATCGATGATCCGGGCATTCACAAAGGGGCCCCGGTCATTTACCCGGACTTGTACCGATTTATTGTTGTGTTTATTGGTAACTTTCAGCATGGTTCCGAAGGGCAGGCTCGGATGCGCGGCGCTGAGATCCAGGGGGTTAAAGGTTTCTCCGGAAGCGGTTGGGCGGCCTTCAAATTCGGCGCCGTACCAGGAAGCGATTCCCTCCTGCCGGAATTGTTCGCCGGCTGTTTGAGCTGAACAGAGGGCTGTCAGGGCAAGACCGGTAAGCATGATGGAAATGATTCTTTTCATAATTGAATTATCGGCACTTTTTGATGTCCTTAAGGCACATCTTACTTCTTCCCAAGATCTTTTATCCGTTCAATTTCGTCCCGAAGAGCCGCGGCCTGCTCGAATTCGAGGCGTTTGGCGTGTTCCAGCATTTCGGTTTCCAGGGCCCTGATAAGCTGTTTGCGCTGGGCGGGAACGAGAACATTGTAACTCTTCTTGAGTACCTCGATGGAGGAGAGGGCCGCGTCTCTGTCTTCTTCCAGGTGGCGTTCCAGTATGCTGATTACCGTCTTCTTTATCGTTTCCGGGGTGATGCCGTGCTTTTTGTTGTACTCCATCTGGATATTACGGCGCTGCGTGGTTTCGGCAATGGCCAGCCTCATGGCGTCGCTTTCCCTGTCCGCATACATGATCACCTTTCCCGCGGCATTCCGGGCCGCCCGGCCTATGATCTGCACAAGGCTGGTCAACGAGCGGAGAAAGCCGATCTTGTCCGCATCAAGAATCGCTATAAAGGACACTTCCGGCAGGTCTATCCCTTCCCGGAGGAGGTTGATCCCCACGAGTATGTCGAATTCGCCGTTCCGCAGGGCGGTAAGGATCTCTACCCGTTCTATGGTTTCCACTTCGCTGTGAATGTAGCGCACCCGCAGCCCCAGGCCGGAGAGGTAGTCGGTAAGGTCTTCCGCCATTTTTTTGGTAAGGGTGAGTATAAGACTCCGTTCCCCCGCTGCTATGCGCTTGCGTACTTCGGCATAGATGTCCTCCATCTGGCCTTCGCTGGGACGGACTTCAATCTCCGGGTCAAGGAGTCCTGTGGGCCGGATAAGCTGCTGCACCACCCGGCTGGACTGCTCCGTCTCGGTTTTTCCGGGGGTTGCCGATACAAATACCGTCTTGTCCACGCGTTCCACAAACTCGTCGTAGCGGAGGGGCCTGTTGTCCAGGGCACAGGGAAGACGGAAGCCGTAATCCACAAGACTCTGTTTCCGGGAGCGGTCTCCTGAGTACATGGCCCCAATCTGGGGCAGGGTAACGTGGCTTTCGTCGATAAAGGTAAGGTGAGTTTTCGGCAGGTAGTCGATGAGCGTATCCGGGGGATCGCCGGGTTTTCTTCCCGCCAGAGGGGCCGAATAGTTTTCGATCCCCGGGCAGTAGCCTATCTCGGTGAGCATTTCGATGTCGTATTCCACCCTGGTCTTGAGCCGCTCGGCCTCCAGCATCTTGTTTTGGCCCTTCAGTTCCTCAAGCCGCATTTCCAGTTCCCTCTGAATACTCCCCAGCGCGTCCCGGATCATGTCTGCGGGCATAACAAACTGTTTTGCGGGATATATCATGGCCCGATCCAGTTCTTCCAGGGTCTTGCCGGAGAGGGGATCGAAACGCCGTATGCGCTCCACCCGGCTCCAGTCAAGGTCTATCCGGTAGGCTTCTTCAAGGTAGGCAGGATATATCTCCAGACTGTCCCCCCGGCGGCGGAAACAGCCCCGTTCCAGCACCGCATCGTTGCGTTCGTATTGCAGTTCCACAAAACGACGGATCAGGGCCTCCACATTGACGTTTTCTCCCCGGGAAAAGGTGGCCGTCATCTTCCGGTAGACCTCCGGGGTTGCAAGTCCGTATATACAGGAAACGGTAGCCACGATGATAACGTCTTCCCTCTCCATAAGACTCCGGGTGGCCGAAAGCCTCATCCGTTCGATTTCATCGTTTATCGAAGCGTCTTTTTCTATATAGAGATCCCGGCTGGCGACATAGGCTTCCGGCTGGTAATAATCGTAGTATGAAACGAAGTACTCTACCGCGTTGTGGGGGAAAAATCCCTTGAATTCCCGGAAAAGCTGGGCCGCCAGGGTCTTGTTGTGGCTTACGATCAGGGTTGGCATCTGAACCGCTTCGATGATCTTCGCCATGGTGAAGGTCTTGCCCGAACCGGTAACGCCCTTGAGACACTGGTACTTGTCCCCCTGCCTTATGCCCTCCGCAAGGGCCGCAATAGCCTCTCCCTGGTCTCCCGCAGGCTGGAAAGCTGAAACAACTTCAAACTGGCGCATGGCCTATTATAGAACGGGAGTAAAGCTTGAGGAAGGGGA
>JAITES010000187.1 GCA_031281925.1 Treponema sp.
CAGGGCCGGTATATCCACTTCGGCATCCGGGAATTTTCCATGGCCGCCATTGCCAACGGCATTCAGCTTCACGGGGGACTCCGTTCATACTGCGCGACCTTTATGGTGTTCAGCGATTACCTGCGTCCCGCCCTGCGTCTCTCCGCGCTGATGAAACAGCCTGTAATCTATGTGTTTACCCACGACTCGATCTATGTAGGTGAAGACGGGCCTACCCATCAGCCTGTTGAACACCTGGCAAGCCTCCGGGTTATCCCCAACGTAAGGGTGCTGCGTCCTGCCGACCCCGAGGAAACCGCCTGCGCCTGGGTCATGGCCATGGATAACCATAGCGGCCCCAGCTGCCTGGCCTTGAGCCGGCAGAACCTCACGGTCTTCCCCAAAGACGATCCCGACTGGAAAAACACGATCCGTACCGGCGCCTATATTGTCAAAAAGGAGAGCGGGGGGAAGGCAGACCTTGTACTCATGGCTACAGGTTCCGAACTGGGCCTTGCCCTGGAAGCAGCGCAGCTTGCTCAGGCCAAAAAACCGGAACTCAAAATCCGGGTAGTGTCCGTGATCAGCCGGGAACTCTTTGAAAGCCAGCCTGCCGCCATCCGCGAAACAGTTGTGCCTCCCGGATGCAGGGTCATTGCCTGTGAAGCCGGGGTGCACTCAGGCTGGGAACGCTGGGCCAGGCCGGAAGACATCTTCGCCATCGACCGCTTTGGGGAATCAGGCCCTGCCGCCAAGGCTGCCGAACATTTGGGCTTTACCGCGGAAAAACTGGCGGAACGCTGTCTGGCGGGGTAGGAAGAAAACCGTGTACCGTCTGTACGGCGGTACACTGTCCTGCAACATACCGGTTTCTACTGCGGCCTGCTCACTCCCAGTTCCCGCAGTCCGTCCAGTTCCTTGCGGGCCTGCTGCTTTACCGAAGGGGGGAGATCGCGCAGGGTAAAGAGCTGCAGGAGTCTGATGCCGGCGGTACTCATGGGGGGGCCGGAAAAGCGGCTAAGGGCTGCAGTTGAGGAGACTGCCGCAATCAGGGTCTGGGGATCGCGGGCGGCATTATCCGGAGCGATAAGTACGTTGTAGGCCGCGATAGCTTCTCCTGAAGGGTCTACTCCGATACGACCGATAGCCTCGCAGCAGGCTGCTTTTATCGAGGGTTCAGGATCGCGGTTGATCAGGTTCACCAGGAAGGGAATAGTTTCACGGGAACCCATATAAGAGAGGAGCCTTATAAGCCTGACCCGCTGGGGCGGCAATACAGGCGGTCTGACCGGGGAATATCCGGGGGTTCTGAGGAGCCCGGCGGTCATTTCCATGATATAGCCTACATAGGCCGGTTCCATTTCGCCTACCTGTCCGGTTTTCGTTGCCTGAAAAATGGTTTCATACATATAGTTGACATTTTCTTCCGTGTATTTTTCGGGTGAACTGGCCCAGGGGGAAGGCGGCGGGTTTCCCAGACCATATTTTCCCTCCGGTTCGGGGCCGTAGTAAAGTGAACGGGGCACATTACGTCCGCGATTTTCAATTTTGAACGCATTAAGCATGTTGGCCTGGAAGGGAGAATAGAGGATTCCTTCGTCACTGAAGCTGGGAACCGCGGTGGCGCCCTTGAGATGAAGCATCCAGATCCGTCTGCCGTCATCGTTAAAGAGGGTAGCGCCGCCCCGGGAGAAAAAGAAAATTCCCCGTTCATCGTAGGTCATGCTTGAATTTCCCGCATCAACGTTTCCCGTACCTTTTTCCGAAGGACGTTCATTGCTGTCGGCACTCCAGAGCACTCTTCCGTTGTCGCCTGCAATGAGCAGGACTCTGCCGTCCTTCAGGGCAACCGCGGCATCCTTGTCACGGCCTGCCGCCACGGCGGGGACCGCGGGGAGGGAAGGAAAAGAAACCCGGGAAAGTCTTGAAGAAGGGACGGTTCCCATGTTCCGGCTGATCTTGTCCACTTTTCCGTCACTGTAAAAAAGCATATAAGAATTCTGCCGATCTCTGGGAAGACTTTCGTCCTTGAGGGGCACAATGGCGGCAGGAAATCTGTCGAGACTGATTCTTTCCGCCGCGCTGAACTGGTTTATCAAAACAAAATCCCTGTTTTCAAGTACCATAGCCAGTCCCCCGGTATGATCGAGGATGGGGGCTACGGAGACAGGGCTCCCCAGGTTTATATGCCAGAGGGGAAAACCGCTTGCGGTACGGCACCAGAGATCCGCGCCTACCGGAATAAAGACTCTTCCGTCCCAGCCTACCAGCACAGGGTGACTGATCGGCCGTCCCAGATCCAGATTCCACAGTTCCCTGCCTACCCGGTTAACGGTGATTAGCTTCCCCGCCGCGTTACACACATAGGATGCCGCTTCCCTGGAACGGGTAACATAAGGACTGGCATTGGCCTGAACATTGTAATCCCAGAGGAAGGTACCCTGGCGGCTGTAGGATTTAATGACGCCGCCTTCCACGGCCACTACCGCCGATTCAGCCTGGAGGAAGGGAGTTCCCCTCACTGTTCCGTTGAGATTCTGGGACCAGAGGGGACTGATGCTCACCCCTTCTCCTCCGGGCTGGGGCCCCTTGCCTCTGGGAAGGGAAGCGGAGCCGGATATCTTGCTGAAACGGGTATATGACATGATCCCTGAAGGGGTATCTCCACAGAGAAGCCCTGCGGCAGGAAGTTCAAAACTGTTACGCCCCTCACCAAAGGCAAGATACAGACGCTCCTGCTTGATTGATGCATAGTTGGGAAGGGCATTGTCCAGATTCAGGGTGAGATTGAAGGAACCGTCCACCGGGGCTTCCATGTAGACCTTGCCGTTTTTGTCCCGGAACTGGGTTACCCGCCGGATATGCCCGCCGAACCAGTAGCTCCCTGTCCCGGAAGCATAGTACAAAAGAGAATTATCATTGCGGCTTTCATAGGTGTCAAATCGTTCAACCACAATGGATCTGTCGCTTTTAAATTCGATAATGCAGACAAGGCTTGCATCCCCCAGGGATACATTGCTCTGCCATTTTCCTATCATGTAATTCGGGTAGGGAACCCGCTCCATGGTTTTAACGCAGAGGGAGTATATCTGAATTGCGCCGGCGCTTGGAGCCTGTTCTTTCACGGAAGATAGAACCTTGCCGCTGCTCACCTCAAGGGTGTCGGCATAAACAGAGATCTGGTTCCCTTCCTTGATCATTCTTCCCCGGATGATATATTCGGTTTTAAGGGCGCTGCCGATATCCCTGACTTTCCGGACATCTTTCCAGTCGTTGGCCTTTATATCCAGACCCGCAATAACACTGCCGGTAGTTTCGCTGTTCAGAATATTCGCCATTTCCAGGGCAGTAAGTTCAGATGAAAACTGCCGTGACACGCTTGACGCGTCGTACAGGGAAACGCCGGCTTCCGCATCAAAAGGAAGCACTGCTACTGTTGACAGTCTTTGTGCAAAAGCCTCGACGAAAAGAAGTATAAATACTACGCAAAGTGCCGTTCTTTTCATTTTTCCATCCTTACATCAAACCCTTTGGACCTGTCCGGGAACAAACCGGTTCCTGAACAAGTCATTCAAACAGCAAACGTTCCGCGTTTTCCCGAAGTATCATATCCCGCTCCCTGTCCCTGAGGTTCAATTCCCCAAAAGTTTTAAGACAACCGGCAGGATCCCACATGGGATAATCGGAACCAAAGAGAATCCGTTCAGCCCCATAGATGCCTATCAGTTCTTCTGCCCGGCGCTTCCCCAGGAAGGGTATGGAACTGGACACATCGAAGTAACAGCGCCGGTCTTTCAGGTACTCCAGGGCCAGATCGAAGAGAGACCAGCCTCCAAAATGAGCGGCCACCACCTTCAGTTTTGGAAACGCATCCAAAACCCCGGCCAGTCGTGCCGGATGGGAGTATCCGTAGCGGTAATCTCCGGTATGGAAAATTACCGGAAACTTCCCCTCCAGGAGCGCGTAGATCTTCATCATCCTTTCGTCGTCGATGTCAAATTGCTGCATATCTGGATGAAACTTGACCCCCTTAAGCCCCAAACCCTTCATCCGCTCGATCTCCTCACCGGGATTTTCCATGCCCGGATGAAGAGTGCCAAAGCCGGTCAAGGCTATTCCCTTCCCTTTTTGCTCATCGCAGACACCCGCAATGAAGTTGTTGATACTCCCAACCTGAGCCGGTACCGCGGCGGCGGAAAACACCACAAAGGCGCCGATACCCCCTGCTTCCCCCCTCTCCAGGAGATCCCGGACGGTACCTTCGCACTGGACAGGTATCTTATAGAACTCCCCGATGTTGGATACGGCCTTCCCGGCAATCTTTTCCGGGTAGATATGAGCGTGAAAGTCTATAACCATGTAACGTTCAACCGAGCCCGCCAGGGCGAAGGTTCCCCACTTGATGTTTCCTGTTGTTGGTATAATCATACAAAAAAATATTCAAAAAAACCATAGCGCCGGCCCCGTCTCTTCATAAAAACAAAAAAATATGCTTTACTATTACATATGAACTACAAAATAGCCTGTATAGGCAGCGGAAATATGGGAACCGCCCTGATGAAAGCGGCGGCAGCCTCCTGCGGGGCTGAAAATACCGGCTTTACCGATAGCGATAAGCCTAAAGCAAAGGCGGCGGCAGAGGCGTTGGGGGCGGAAGTCTATGCTTCCAACCGGGAAGCGGCGGAAAAAGCGGACTTTGTGTTTCTTGCGGTGAAACCCCAGGTGCTTTCTTCGGTACTTGAAGAGATTGCCCCGGTGATTCAGAAGCGGATGGATGCCAAAAAATCGCCGGTACTGGTCTCCATGGCGGCAGGCTGGAGCATCGTCAAAATTCAGAGCCTGCTGGGTTTGGCAGGCGCTCACGGCTATGCACCCGAACGGCTCGGGCCCGACTGGATGGATATAAAGCCTGTAATCATGCCCGAAGAACCCGTCCCGGTACTGCGGATCATGCCTAACACTCCCGCGCTGATCGGCAAAGGGATGATAGCCGTGACGGCCTCTCCCCAGATACCCGCGGACAAACTTGCCGTTTTGGAGGAGTTTCTCTCCAGGGCGGGCCGGATTGATCATATCGAAGAACGCTATCTTGATGCGGTTACCGGCCTTTCAGGTTCGGGGCCGGCCTTTGTATACATGTTTATTGAAGCCTTGGCGGATGGAGGGGTTCAGGCCGGCCTGCCACGGGACAAGGCCCTGAGCTACGCGGCTCAAACCGTACTGGGTTCCGCGGCCATGGTACAGGAGACGGGCCTGCATCCCGGAAAACTCAAGGACATGGTTACTTCTCCTGCCGGAACTACCATTGCCGGTGTTTCTGCCCTGGAAAAAGCCGCATTCCGCGGCGCCGTGATGGGAGCGGTGGAAGCATCCTGGAAATGGGCCGAAAAACTGGGAAAATAGTGACAAAACCGGTAATTTTGGAACAGCCTTAAAGGAGAACCCCATGCGGCCTTCTCTCTCCATAGCGGAATCACTTGCGGAAATCCGGGAAAAGATTCTTAAAGCCTGTATCCGTTCCGGGCGGCAGGAAGGAGAGATACGGCTCATGGGAGTGTCGAAGTTCCATCCCCTTTCCGCAATAGAAGAAGCCTGGGATGCGGGACTCCGCCTCTTTGGGGAAAACCGGGTACAGGAAGCCGTCGAAAAATTCAGCGGGTTTAAGGAACAACACAATGGCGCGGAACTGCATCTTATAGGCCCGCTCCAGCGCAACAAGGTGAAGGCGGCCCTTTCGATCTTTGACTGCATTCAATCGGTAGACCGGGAATCCCTGATTGCCGAACTGGGAAAGACCGCCGCAAACCGGAAAGAGACCTTGCCTCTGCTGCTGGAATTACACACCGCCGAGGAGAGCAAAAGCGGCTTTCCCGATACGGAAGCGTTACTCCGGGCCGCCGAACAGATCCTTTCATATCCCGGCCTCAAACCGGAAGGCCTCATGACCATCGCCCCCTTTACCGGAGACATTAAACTTATCCGCACTTCCTTCCGTTCACTCAAGACAGCCCAAAAGACTCTTTCTTCCCGTTTCCCCGAGGCCGATTGGCACTGCCTTTCCATGGGCATGTCCAACGATTTTGAAATTGCCATAGAGGAAGGGGCTACCCTGATCAGAATCGGTACGGCTATCTTTGGGGAGAGAGGGTGAAGCGCAGCCGGCCGGGCGCACATGGAACTATGAGGGGCCTTTAGGCCCCGCAGCAGTTACAGACCTGTTA
>JAITES010000259.1 GCA_031281925.1 Treponema sp.
GAACAGTTCATCATAGATCTTGCGGGGTATTACAGGAGTCTTCTCCTCCTAAAGAACGGCGTTACCAGGGAAGCGCTGCTGGGCGCCGGGAAGGAACGTTTCTCCGCACAGGTTCTGGAAAGCCTTGATTCCACCCGGATTGAGGAAGCCCTCAGGATACTCCTGGACTGTTACCGGGATATCCGTTATACACTTTCCCCGCGATTTGATCTTGAAACGGCGGTTTCAAGACTCAGCCGTCTCAAGGATTGGGTTTCTCCGGCAGAGATGCTGGCTGCCCTTGAAGAGGCCAGGCGGGCGCTTAATGCGGGAGACGCGGGTTCCGGAGGAATCCCTCCCGGCAGCAATACTGTCGTCAACAGTAATATTGTTGTCAGCAGTAATACTGCCGGCGGCCATGCTGCCGCGGAAAGGGGAGGCCCGCTCCCTTTAGCTGATGGGGCTTCCGCCGGGCCCCGGAAAACCGAATCCTCCCTGCCGGAAGCCGCAGGCGGTGGAGCGATAAGTTTCGACCGCCCCGGAGCATTGACGGAAAGCTTTAAGCGGCTGATGGCCTCCCGGGAAAAGGGCGGCAGTGCGGCAGTGCCGGAATGGGGAAACAGACAGGAAGAAGAAACCGATGATGAGCCGCCCCTCTGGGATGATGCTGTCAGGCCGGAATCCTCCGCCGGGCAAGCCAAAGAAAGCGAAGGCTTCCCGCCGCCGGACAGCGCAGTTTCGCAAGGCGGCTCCCGGACGGAGCATGCCGTTGAACATGACAGTAACTCTGCCGAATCACAGACAGGGAGAGCACAGGCGATACCGCCCCAGGCTGAACGTGTACTCCGCATGTTTGAAGGCACCATAGTTTCAAGGAGAATCGATGAACATTAATCCTTTTGATATTCTTAACAATGCCCAAAAGCTGAAGGAACAGATGAATGTTTTTCAGGAAAAACTGGCAGATATCAGCGCCACCGGTTCCGTGGGAGGCGGCATGGTAGAGATCGACATCAACGGCAAGATGGAGATCCAGGCGGTAAGAATCGCCTCCGAGGCGGTCAACCCCGATAATATTGAAATGCTCCAGGATCTTGTTGCGGCTGCCTTTAACAGCGCCATGGAAAAAATACGGGAGGAGATCAACAGTGAAATGGGCGCCATGGCAGGCAGCCTTGGTATTCCGGGGAATATGCCCGGTTTTCCGGGAAGCCTATGAACGATGCACGGAATGCCATTGAACGGCTGGTAGCTTTACTGTCAAGACTGCCCGGTGTCGGAAAGAAAAGCGCCGGCCGCATGGCATACCACATTCTCGACGCAGATCCGGCCTATGCCCGCATGCTGGCAGAGGAACTGGCAGGATTCCACGCAGCCATCCACCGCTGTTCGATCTGTGGCAGTTTTACCGAAACCGATCCCTGCCCGGTCTGCAGCGATCCCGGCCGCGACAGTTCGATTATCTGTGTGGTGGAAAGGGCTCAGGACGTACGGGTTATCGAAGAATCCTTCGGAAACGGTACTTCTACCGAATTCAGGGGCCTCTTCCATGTACTGGGCGGCCTTATCGCCCCCCTGGATGGCGTCGGCCCGGACAAACTTTCCATCGGGCAACTCCTTTCCAGAATCCGTTCAGGCGCCGTAAAGGAACTGATCCTCGCCCTTAATCCCACCATTGAAGGGGACACTACAGCTCTCTACTTACAGAAAATCCTGAAAGATTACCCCGTGGAAGTCAGCCGCCTTGCTTCGGGCCTCCCCGTGGGAGGAGACCTCGAATATGCCGACCGCCTTACGCTCTCCCGGAGTTTCCGCGGCCGGATAAAGGTTTAGCAGCCTGATTAAAAGAAACTAACCGCGAAGGAGCGGAAGGCGAAAAAGGAATGGAATACTTGAGTTCTTCCTTGTTTTTCTCCTTCCTTTTTCGCCGTTGCGGTTCAATTCTTTGTGCCTTTGTTATCGCTCCTATAAAATGTTTTAGCCTAATCAAGCTATTAGCGCACGGTGATCTCCAGCGCGGCCCCGGCAAGGCCGGGGGAGGCGGCTTTGAGGACCATGCGGTCTTTTCCGATTCCGGCTTGAATGATCGCCACAGCCTTGCCCGCGAAAAGCCGGCGGACCGGGTAGGCGTCGGCGCTGTGATCCGCGGGGTCGCCGTTGCCAAGGCCCAAGAGTCTACCGTCTCCGGTTACCTCAAAGGTAACGCTGTTGTCCGCAGTGGGCACGGGGTTCCCCGATCCGTCCAGCACGGAGGCAGAAACTACCGCAGTCCCGCCGGCCCGCAGCCGGGGTTCCACCCAGCCTTCGGGCGCAAGGACCAGAGCCGCCGGGGTTCCGGCGGTTTTTTGAATCTCCCGGGCCGCTTCCTTCCCGTCCCGGTAAGCCACCGCCTCCAGAACCCCCGGCGTATAGGGCAGTTCCCATTCCGTCCAGTCGGGGCCGCAGCTCTTCCGTCCCGCGGAATGGCCGTTTACCACGATTTCCGCCTCCTGGCAGTTGGTAAAAACCCGCAGCCGCAGGGTTTCTCCTTCCCTGCCGGGCCAGGTCCAATGGGGCATAACATGGATCAAAGGTTCGGCAGTCCAATGGGCTTTGTAGTAGTAATAATAATCCTTGGGGAATCCGCAGGTGTCCATGATACCGAATTGGGAACTGATCGCCGGCCAGGGGAAGGGCGAGGGTTCTCCCCGGTAGTCAAAACCGGTCCATATAAACACTCCGCCGGTGTAGGGATGAGCGGCGTAAAAGCCCAGGGCCTGTTCAGGCCGCGCTGTGCCCCCTACACCGATAGGATCTTTGACGTTTTTACCGGGAGTTATCATGGAAAAACGGGAACCGAAGTTGTTATTTTGACAGCGTTCCCAATCGTCGGAATATACGCCCCGGGTGGAAAAATACGAGGCGGTCTCGGAATTTAAATAACAGCCCCCGGGGTACGCCGCCTTGAGCTTGGAAAAATTATCCCCCATCAGGGACGATTCCGGATAATTCAAACCCAGGACATCAAAGATCTTGAAGTATTCGGGATTCATCTCTCCCCCCGCCGGGAGCAATTCCGCGGATACTACCGGGCGGGTCCTGTCCAACTGGCGGAGTTCTTGTGCTAAATGCCGCAGCATCCTTGCCGCCGGGGGACTGCCGCCGATCATCTCCTCGTTGCAGAGGGACCAAAAGACGACACTGGGATGGTTGCGATCCCGCTTAACCAGATCCCGCAGATCCCCAAGTCGTAGTTCGCTGCTTTCAAGCAGGCGGTTTTCATCCATCACGAGCATACCCAGCCGGTCACAGACATCCAACAGCGCCGGGTCCGCTGGGTGGTGGGCACTGCGGTAGGCGTTGCTTCCCATCTCAAGGAGCCTGCGTATCTTATACTCCTGAATGTCCCCGGGAAGAGCGGTACCCAGGCCGGCAAAATCCTGATGTACACAAGTCCCCTTCAGGGGTGTCAATTTGCCGTTGAGGACTAAGCCTTCAGTGGTATAGGCCAGGGTACGGATACCGAAGGAAGTGGAATATTCGTCAACAGTAACGGTATCTTCGGTAATGGTGGACATCGCCCTGTACAGTACCGGAGTTTCCGGCGACCAAAGGCGGGGCTCCGCTACGGTGATCTTTTGGACAAGGGTTAGGCTGCCCAGGGGATCAAGGGTGAAAGAGGTCCCGGCGCTTCCCACCTTATTCCCCCGATCATCAAAAAACACCGTGTCCAGCCGGGCATTGCGAGGTTCATAGCCCCGGTTTACCAGGGTGGTCTCCGCGATCATCAGAGCGGCGTGGTCCTCTAGTTTGTCAAGATGGATGTAGGTTCCCCAGGTATCCACATGGAGGGTATCGGCTTTTACCAGATACACATCCCGGTAAATCCCCGCCCCCTCATACCACCAGCCCTCGTTTCCTGTGGTGGTATCCACCCGCACCAACAGGACGTTGTCTCCCTCGTCCCCATAATTCGCCAGGTCCGTAAGATCAAAAGTAAAACTGGTATAGCCACTGTAATGGTCCCCCAGAAAACATCCGTTAAACCAGACCGAAGCGGAACGGCAGACACCGCTAAACTCCACGGCGATATGCTTCCCCTCATCCTCCCGGCCAAGGGGAAAGACCTTGCGGTAATAGGCTGTCCCGTTTTCTTTGGCTCCGGCCATGAAAACATCCGTTTCCGGGGTATATTCCAGTTCCGTTTTCCAGTCGTGGGGCAGATATACCGGCCGCCAGAGCTCCGTAGACGCTTTGGTATC
>JAITES010000273.1 GCA_031281925.1 Treponema sp.
AGGCAAATACCTTGCGCCCCTTATCCCCGGGCTTTCGGCCTTTGACATCAAAGAGGCAATCGCAATCGGTATAATAGGGAGTTCCGACGGGCCTACTTCTATCTTCACGGCCCAGCATCTCGCGCCGGAACTGCTGCCCACCATCGCCATCGCCGCCTACTCGTACATGGCGCTGATTCCGATTATCCAGCCTCCCATCATGCGGGCACTTACAAGCGCCAAAGAACGCGTCATTGTGATGCCCGAACCAAAGCATGTAACACAGGGGCAAAAAATAATATTCCCCATAGCGGTAACGTTTCTAACGCTGCTGCTGGTTCCGGCCGCGGCTTCGCTTATCGCGATGCTGATGCTGGGAAACCTGATTAAAGAAAGCGGCGTAACGGATCGCATATTCCATTCGCTGCAGGGGGATGTGTTGAATATCCTGACCATGCTCATCGGCCTTTCCATAGGCGCAACCGCCACGGCCGAACGTGTTTTAACACCCAATACCATCTGCATCATAATACTGGGACTCATCGCATTTGGCTTTGGCACCGTCGGAGGCGTTCTTATCGCCAAGCTGTTGTGCACATTAACCGGAGGGAAAATAAATCCCCTCATAGGCAATGCCGGCGTCTCCGCCATGCCGATGGCCGCCCGGGTCTCCCAAAAGGTGGCGCAGGAATACAACCCTTCAAACTTTCTTTTGATGCACGCCATGGGGCCGATTGTGTCCAGCACCCTCGGTTCGGCCATACTGGCAGGTGTTTTGATAGGGATTTTCGGCTGATTGGAAGAAGAGAATAGAACCCCGGCGCTAACAGACTTGTCAGGCGCAGCCGGACTATTTTACAATATCATTACTTTATTTATTTTCATCGGTAATTTCATTCTGCATTTCAATAATCGGTTTTAATTTTTTAACCTCTTCAACAGCGTTAATAGAAAAACTTACATCATCTTCATTTACTTCATATTTATGCGGATAACGTATGTCATTGACAAATCTGTTGAGAAATTCGCATACTGTTTTTATATTTTGAAATCCATTATCTTTTTCAATACACAAAGTATACAAAAAAACCAAATCATGAGTCTTTTTCGGAATAATGTCTCTAAAAGTTAGATATCCTTTTAAGTATTTTTCTGTCGCCTGAGCACAATGATAACATATAATCTCATAGGGCCTGCGAATAGCTTCATTCAATATTTTTGCAGAATATAAATCATCATCCGCAAGTTTTAGCCATTCTTTTACATTTTCATTGTTCATATAAGAGTTTCCCCTTTTGACAAATCGTTTTCTCGAAGATATTGTTCTCCCTCCTTGTATTAAAAGCAGTTTCTCTTCCTAATAATAAATCAATGAAGAATATTTTTTTGTCGCCTAAATCACCGATTATTTTTGCATATAATTCTGAAAAATTACTTGTATTATCTGGCGTTACAACATAAATATCTATGTCACTTTCTTCCGTTGGGTTACCGTAAGCATAGGAGCCAAAAAGATAGATGGATTTTGCCGGCACAAATTTAAGAATGGATTCTTTTATAGTATTTATTTTTTCCGTTAAAATATCCATGCTTTTATTATATATTTCTATTCTTTTTTAATCAAGCATTATAGTACGCTCTGCAAAAACTGCCGGGTTCTATCGGTGACCGGTTTAGTAAAAATCTCTTTGGGAGGGGCTATTTCGAGAATTGCTCCGTCGTACATAAAGACTACCCTGTCCGCGGCTTCTTTTGCAAAACCCATTTCGTGGGTTACCACCAGCATGGTCATGCCGGCGCTTGCAAGGCTCTTCATTACCGAAAGAACTTCCCCCACGAGTTCCGGGTCAAGGGCGCTGGTTGGTTCGTCAAAGAGCATTATCTTGGGTTCCATGGCGAGGGCTCTGGCAATGGCAACCCGCTGCTGCTGGCCGCCTGAAAGCTGGCTGGGATATGAGTCGGTCTTGTCCCCCAGCCCTACCCTCTCGATGAGGGCCTTCGCCTTCTCTCTGGCTTCTTTTTCGGGGATCTTCCGCACATGGGTGGGAGCCATGCATACATTTTCAATTACCGTCCTGTGGGGAAAAAGGTTGAAACGCTGGAAAACCATGCCGACTTCCAGGAGGGATGTATGTCTCTCCTGGGCATGCATCTTTACATGGTTCACCCCGTCTTTGCAGTCGAAGAGAAGTTTGTCCTCTATGTAGATTTTGCCGTCGTCTATAGCCTCAAGCCGGTTAAGCGAGCGCAGGTAGGTGGATTTTCCAGCGCCGGAAGGCCCGATGATGCAGACCACTTCCTGCTGTTCCACGGTGAGAGACACATCCTTGAGAACCCGGAGAGACCCAAAGGATTTGCACACTCCTTCTGTTTTAATCATTGACATAGACAGGCTCCGTATTATTCATAAATCGAATACTTCTTTTCCAGTTTGTGAAAAACATAGGTAAATACCGCGGTAATGATGAGGTAGAGTATCATCGCCGGAATATACACCATCGCCGAGGCTGTGGACGACGAAATCGAACGGGTAACTTTGGTTATATCGGTAAGCGCAATGATGGAAACTAATGACGCGTCTTTCAGCACCATGATGAACTCGTTGCCCACCGGCGGAATGAGTCGTCTGATGGACTGGGGCACGATCACAAGGCGCATGGTCTGGGCATAACTCATGCCAAGCGCCCTGGAAGCCTCGAACTGTCCCTTGTCGATGGACTGAATGGCCGCCCGGATTATCTCCGCGCAGTAGGCCGCGGAGTTGAGTCCAAAGGCGATGAAGGCGGCCAGAAAGCGGTTATTGATCGTCAGAAACGGCGTTATCTGGGGGAGGCCGTAGTAGATAAAATAGAGCTGCATGAGGAGGGGCGTTCCCCGGAAAAAGAAAACATAGCCTGAACACAGCCTGTTAAGCCATGCTTTCTTTGACATTTTACCCAGAGCCAGAAAGAGGCTCATGATCAACCCCGCGGAAACCGCAACGACGGTCAGCGAGATGGTAATCCTGGCCCCGTCCAGCAGGGGCGGTATCCAGCCAAGAACTTTTTGCACGTATATTTCCTTTACGTCAATATCCCAGGCCGGGCAAAACCCGGCCTGTTAGGGAACGCCTTACCTTACCGAAGAAACAACATCTGTTCCGAAAACGGTCTGGGAAATTTTTATCAGAGTGCCGTCGGCATAGAGTTCGTCAAGAGCCTTGTTCAGGGCATCGGTGAGGGCGTTGTTGCCTTTCTTGAGACAGATTGCCAGCACTTCATCATTGCTTACCTCTGCGGTAATGAGGAAGGGATTACCTGCCGGAGCAAGATAATCCGCGGCTACGACGCTGTCAACAAGGATCACATCGACACGATCGAGCTTCAGTTCGTCAAAACAGTTCATCACCTTGTCGTATTCAAACACTTCAACTTTTGCCCCCGTCCTCTCGATCCACTCGGTAGCCAGGGTGTCGGAAGTGGTTTCCGCCTGGTAGGTAAGCCTGAGACCCTTCACGTCTTCCAGAGAAGCGGGTTTAACCCTGGAATCCTTGCGCACTACGAGAAGCTGGGAGTTTGCGATATAGGGCTTTGTAAAATTGAACTGAGCCGCCCGTTCATCGGTATAGGTTACCGATGATATGATGCAGTCATACTTGCCCGTATCAACACCTGCAAAGATCCCGTCCCACGCGGTATCAACAAATTCAACTCCCAGGCCCATCTTTGCCGCGAGAGCCTTTGCCATCTCCACGTCAAAGCCGAGTGGAGTTTTCCCGTCGTCTGCAAAATACTCCATGGGGGGATACCCGATTTCCATACCCACCGTCAGGACGCCTTTTTTCATGGTAAGCCCGCCTGATCCTTGAGACTTGCCCCCGGCATACACTCCGCCTGTCACAATCAGGACAGAGAGAACCGCCAGAAAAATACCTTTTACCTTCATCTTTTACTCCTTCTTTTTTCTATAACTAAAGATGAAGAATTATACCTTTTTTCGCTTCCCTGCGTCAATGAAGATTCCGGGTCTGCAAGCGGTATTAGCCATGGTTTGTTGTATCCGTTCCGTCAGAGTGAAATTTCCATTTTTTGTTCCGGTATGTTCCGTTTTTCGCAATAACCGGTAAGTATCAGGCTGAGGGCGCCGTCGCCTGTAACATTGCATGCGGTGCCAAAGCTGTCCTGAAGGGCAAAAATGGTAAGCATCAGCGCGGTGCCGGCGGTATCAAAGCCAAGTACGCTGATGATAAGGCCCAGAGAGGCCATGACGGTTCCGCCCGGTACACCGGGGGCCGCAATGGCGAAGATTCCGAGGAGCAGGCAGAAAAGGATCATCGTGGACACGGCGGGAAGCTGTCCGTAGAGAACCTGGGAAACCGTCATCACAAAGAAACATTCGGTAAGAACCGATCCGCACAGGTGCACATTGGCGAAAAGCGGAACCCCAAAGGCAACCATATCTTTCCGCAGAACCGAAGACTTGTTTGCGCATTGCAGGGCCACGGAAAGAGTCGCCGCGGAACTCATCGTT
The DNA here is from genome assembly GCA_031281925.1 of Treponema sp. GTDB lineage: Bacteria > Spirochaetota > Spirochaetia > Treponematales > Breznakiellaceae > JAIRNJ01. The sequence continues at coordinate 4,489 of JAITES010000273.1, forward strand.
CCGATTGCGGTAAGATAGGCCGGGCCGTAATGCCGTAAAACCTCAAAGGGATTTTTGCCGGAATAGGCTCCCGCAATTCCGTAAAGCAGAGCCATCCAGATATAGTGGCCGATTATGACGATAACAATCACCACAAGGAAGACCGGAAGCTGTGTTGTGATCGAGCCTTCATAGGACAGTGAAGCGAAAGTACAGCCGATAAAAAACGGAAGCAGGGGAATAATCACGGCGCTTACAATGGAGATGACCATCTTCTGGAATTCATCAAGCAGTTTGATGAAGGTTTCCGCCTTGTTCCAGATGGAGGCCAGCCCCACAAGAATGGCGATTACCAGGGCGCTCATCACCGGCATAATCTGGGGAATGGCAAGCTGGAAAATCTGCTCGGGCAGTTCCCTGTTGTGGCTTATATCGGTCACAATGTTGAGATGGGGAATAATTACGTATCCGGAAAACGAAGAAAAGAACGCCGCTCCTATGCTGGATATATAGGCCATGATCAGGGCAAGTCCCAGGAGCCTTGACGCGTTGCTCCCGAGTCTGGTGATCGACGGGGCAATAAAGCCGATGATGATAAGCGGTATACAGAACATGATGAGATTGCCCAGGAGGCTCTGTACCGTAACGATCACCTGCATGACAGCTGCGTTGGCAACAAGGCCGATGATGATACCGGCGGCCAGAGCCAGGACAAGACGGAAGGGCAGACTGGTAAAAAATTTCCTCATAAAATCCTCCAAAAAAAATTAACAAAAACTCATTCATCCAGCATAATCTGAATGATCTCTTTATCCGTCTTGCGCATACCTTCCCTGCCAAGACGGCTTATATTCTCTATTGTTTTCTCCACCCCCTTCGCTACTATGCCGTCACCGCCGTAAAACTGCTGGCCGTTCATGTACATCTCATAGCCCAAAAGACCGGCGTCCACAGCCGCGGCAATCTTTGCGGCGCAGGAGGGTTTTGCCCCGTCGCAGACAATGCCCGATGTAATGGCCAGGGCGTTGACGATGGTATGGGCAACCTCTTCCATGCGGCCGCCCTGCAAATACGCGATGCCGGCTCCCGCGGCGGCTCCGGCGCACACTACCCCGCAATATGCGGAAAGACGCCCAATCCCCGTCTTGAGATGTATGGTGATAAGGTCGGAGACAAGCAGAGAGCGGATAAGTTCCTCCCTGCTTTTTTTGAGATAGGAGGCATATTCAATAACTGGAAGAGACGCCGCCATGCCCTGGTTGCCGCTGCCGGAAAGGATGATGACAGGCATGCCGCAGCCGCTCATCCTGGCGTCGGAACCCGCCGCGGCGGCGGCCTTTGCCCTTGCCTTTATGTCAGCAGCGCCATTCCCGGAACGCAGCACCTTGCCGATATTCGCCCCATAGCCGCCCCTGAGACCTTCCGCGGAAATTGCCGAATTGTACTCGATTTGCCGTTCAATCATTTCACGGACATCTTCAAGCTTTACCGTGCCGGCAAAATCAAGTATTGCTTCAACATCAAGCATTGTCCTGTCGGTTTCTTTCGCTCCGGCAGAAACACTGTTTTCTTCACTGTTCCTGTAGAGATACTCTCCGTTCTTTTCAATCGAAACAATATTGGTATGGGTATCAATGATACGGGTCCTGGCGCTTTCGGAACCTGAATAAACAGTGATGATGATTTCCAGCACCCTGTCCGTATCGGCCATTTTTACTTCAATGGGAACCTTTTCCAGAAAACCGGTTATTTCCTTCCGCTGTTCCTCACTTACTTCGGAGATGGCCTCAAGCTTCATTTCGGCCTTTCCCGCGACGATTCCCGCGGCAGCGGCGGCCCTGAGTCCCTTCAGCCCTCCGGTTTTGGGAACAACAACACTTTTTACGTTCTTGACAATATTTCCGCTCACTTCAACAAGAACACGTTCAGGCATTTTTCCCAGGGTTTCCCTGGCTTTGGCAGCCGCATAGGCTACCGCCACAGGCTCCGTACAGCCCATGGCCGGTATCAATTCTTCCCTGAGAACGGCAAGATAATTGCCGTATTTCGGATCATCACTGTTCATGCTTCCTTCCTTGACAGAAAATATTGATTATTATTTTGTTTATTTATAGTAATGAACTATATTTTATGCAATTTTATTTATGAAAAATTGTTTGTTGCGGAAAAAATGTTCATTTCCCTTCAAGGAAGGTATTCGCTACCGGGTCTTCCGGGTCAAGTTCCAGAACGATACGGAAAAAATTATGCGCCCTGTCTTCGTCTCCGGTTTTCATGGCAAGCACCCCCAGATTGGAGATGATCTTTATGTTTTCCGGATCTTCCCGCAGCGCGGTTTCCAGTTCCCGCCGGGCGCCTTCATAATCTCCGCTTTCCATGAGGCATATAGCAAGTTCATTGTGAATATCCTTAAGATTTTCATCGGCATCCGCTCCCAGTTCCAGAGCCTTGCCCAGGGCCGCCTTTCCGTCTTCCCAGCGGCCCAGTTTCCGCAGAGCCCAGCCCAAAAGGAACCACGCGTTCTGCACCGAGGGGTAGCGTTCCAGAAACCTGCGAATGCCGGGAAGGGCTTCCTCTTCCCTGCCGCCGCGTACCAGAAGACATGCTTCCCGGTAATCATCATCTTCAAGATGATCTTCTTCTATTTTTTTGAGCATGGCCCTGGCTTCGGCAATTTTTTCGGACGCAAAGGGGCCGTCCTCTTCTTCACCTTCCGCGCCGGCCTCCTCATCTTCAGGGTCTTCCCTGTCAAAGGGCAAAAACTCTTCCGCAAGGCTGAGATACCGGGAAAGACATTCCCTGGAACGGGAGATATTACCCTGCTTCATAAAAAAGAAGGCTCCGTTGAAAAGCCCGGCCGGGAACGGAGGTTCCAGAGCCGCCACTGCATCCCAGGCTTCCGCAGCGTCCCCGCTGCCCCCGGCCCGTTCTTCCAGTACCAGCGCACGGTTGTAGAGCACCAGGGGATCTTCCGGATAGAGGCCTTCCAGCGCGCCGAGAATCTCCAGGGCCATATCAAAATCCCTGTTCCGGGCTTTGAGAATGGCGGCTTCGGTAAATTCCTGCCGTATATGGGGCCTGGCCGCAAGCACAAGACGGCGGTAGTAGCCGAGCCGGGCCGCATCAAGGGAAAAAGGAGAAGGATCTGAAAGAATGTGCAACGCGGCGGAGAGGATCATCTCCGCATTGAGATCGGCAAGCGCGGGCTTTCCTCCGCCTTCGGGGATCTCCGCGGGGAGGGGAATGGAAGGATCGAGGACAAAATCTTCCCCTTCATGGTGATGATCGTGCCCGAAAAACGCGGTAAATTCCTTTCCTGCGGCAGGGGGAATTTCTATAAATACAATGGCAGTTTCTGTTTTCATGGTTTGATATTCCGGCGCTTTGGTTTTACTTCATTTGGTTTTATTTCTTTGGTATAACAAGATCGGGTATTTCATCTCCGGGGCCTGAGACAGGCTGGGGAGCTTCGGGGGGCGCGGGCGGAGCTTCCACGGGAGCCTCCTCCCTTTCCGCAGGCGGAGGAGGAACGGCCGGGGCGGGAGACGCAGAGGGCGCGGGACGGGCGGCGGCATTCTTTTCCGCTTCGGCAGGGCCCTGCCTGCTGTCCGCCCGGACAGTACCTATAAAGTCATTAAAACGGATCTTGTATCCCATGGGCACCGCCGCTTCATCATAGAGAATCGCCAGGGCCAGAAGATCATTCCGGCCTGCCACCGCTTCCGCACGGACAAACTTCCCCCGGAGCAAAAAACTCTCCCTGGGATCATCAAAGTCGAGCCGCAGAGCCGCTTCCTTCCCCACGAGGAATTTCGCCACCCCCATCATGATAAGCTTGGCGCCGGAAAAGGAAATATCCCGAAGTATACACCTGCGGGGCACTCCCTGGATAAATACCGCGGTCTCCTTGGCAAGCAGCTTGAGCTTCCTCTGGGTATCGGTAGTAATGGGTATCCGTTCTTCCTTCCGTTTGGCGCTGTTCACGTTGGCGTCCAGGAGCCGCCCCATGATCTCGATAAGGTCGTCCGGCGGCCTCTGGGTAAACTGCAGGGTAAACAGGGCTACATCTTTGGAACCGCCATAGGGAGCATAGTTTACCGACTTGGAAGACACAAAAAAGGTTACCGGATTCCCCGTATCCGCGCTTTTAAAGCTGAAACGGAGGCTTACCATGTTGTTGGCCTGCTGCAGTTTCTCGATAAGCCCGCTCTTGATATTGGCAACCACCCTGGCTCCCTCAAAAGAGGAAGAATACACCACGCAGGGCCAGAAATCGCTTACGCATTTGAGATGTACATGCTGGGTCAAAAGCCCGGTTACCTGAATAATTTCCTTGGTAAAGGTAACATCTATACTCTTAAAACGTTCATAGTAGAGAGTTATTTTCTGACTGGTTATCAATGCCATTGATAATAATATAGAACAGAGAAGCCCTGTTATCAAGCTCAGGGCGGAAAGCATCAAGGTTTTCATCGGCGGACAGGGGCATACAAGCATGCTCCAACGTTTCAGGCCCGGTTGACGGTTACGCCGGAGATTGTTGAATGGAGGGTTTCGGCATGGACAGCCATTTCCGGTACAACAGTGAAATGCCGTAAGCGCCGAAAACCCCGATAAACCTGTCCACGATATTGATAGGAATACGGGCGAGTATCGCGGCGGCCAGGTACGGCATATCGGCGCGGAGCAGCGCCAGGGTGAAGGAATCCAGCGAAATTAATGAGGAACGCTGCGACAGGCCGGGAACGATAAAAAGCACATAGTCGATGATCCCGCCGGCAACGCTGACAGCCATGCAATCAAGAACGACAAGCAGCATAAGCTGGACGGCCACACGGTAAAACGAAGTCAGGGAACGGTATCTCAGAAACACCCGCTGGCACCCTTCAATTTTGGCCCGGAACGCCCGGACCAGCAGGACTTCGATAACCACACAGGGGATAAAAGAAATCCGGGCCAGAATGATATCCGGCTGAACACCCAGCAGGTGGAAGGCGTACAGGGTGTACATCAGCGGGTAAACCAGCACCCCTGTTCCCAAACCGGCGGCCAAACCGGCGCTCAGGGTCATGGCAAGGGTAAAGGGCGTATCCAGAAACAGAGGAAGCTGCGTAAACCCGGTCAAGCCAGTCAAAAGCAAGTTCCCCGCCGCCGATACCGGACACAGGACAAACACTTTCCACCAGGCGGGACAGTTCCCTGCAACTTTACCGTTCCGGTCCGTTTTCATTATGATAGTATACCAGATGAAGTTTTTTTTGACACTACTTCTACCAGTCTTTCTGTCCTCCTGTGCCGGACAGGACCATAACCGGCAGGACTTTGGGCAGGTGTCCGCCCTTTCCCAAGAGTGGCAGGAGCTAAAAACCATGCTGCTGACCGGGACAGGCGATGCCGGTGAAATTCCGGCCCGGATTGACGCTTTCAGCGGCAGCCTCACCCGGTTTTTTACTTCACCGGTAGGAAAACTGTACCGGACCTGGAAGCCCTTTGACGAGGCTTTGTGGCCGGAACCACCGGAGAACTTTACCGGAATGCTGGACGCCCTGAAAGCCGCCGTACAGTCAGGGGATCAACCGCTGGTTTTTACGTATCTTGCGGACATAGATACCGCCCTTGCCCGCCTGCAATGGATAGACAACCGGACAGCGGATTCCGCCCAAAGTACCTATTTCCGGCTTCTTTTTTTCTTTGCCATGCTGGTCATCCTGGTGTTCCTCTCCCTCATTCTGCTGTACCGGAAAATGGAGAACACCCTCAGCCGGAGCCGCTCATTTTCACGGGAAACCCTGCTGGCCCAGGAAGAGGAACGGGCCCGTATAGCCCGTGAATTGCACGACTCGGTGGCCCAGGATCTCTGGCGTCTGACCCAAAAGGCCGGCGGCGGAGAAGCGGCGAAGGAACACCGGGCGCTTTTGGATAAAGTTCGACAGATCTGCTATTCCCTCGTCCCTCCGGATTTCCACCGCCAGGGGCTGCCTCCCGCCCTGCGCCGCCTGTGCCTTGATTTCCAGACCCGTACCGGCATTGAGTGCCGCCTTTCCATTCAGGACAAGCTCCGCCTGGAACCCCTTGGCCCGGAAACGCAGTTACAGTGTTTCCGCTTGGTACAGGAGGCCCTGGCCAATATCGAAAAACACTCAGGTTCCGGCGAGGCGGTGCTTGTCATGCGGAACGACGATGCGGGCAAGGTTTTGTGGATCTATGTTTCCGACAGCGGCAAAGGATTTGATCCCCGCGGCGCCTTCCGGAAAGAACATTTCGGCATACGGGATATGTATGAGCGGGCGGCCATTGTCAACGGGAAGCTGACTATCCACAGCGAGGCTGGGGAAGGCACAACCCTAAGCCTTGAAGTGCCGCTGGAAGATGACCGGAGGGGGTATGATCCCGGTAATCCTGATTGACGACCACCCCCTGACCCGCGGCGGGATCCGGGACCAGCTTGAAAAGACCGGCCGTTTTACCGTTACCGGGGAAGCCCCTGCCCTGGCACAGGCCCGGCCCCTGCTGGAAACCGCCGAACCCCCGCCGGCCTTGATTATCCTTGACATTTCCCTGGGCGTGGAAAACGGCCTTGATTTTATCGTCGAGATACAGGCGGCTTTCCAGAAACGGAAGGCCAAGCCCCCCGCCATCCTGGTATGCTCCATGTACGACGATCCTTATGTGGCGCATAACGCCCTTTGCTCCGGCGCGGACGGCTATATCTGCAAGTCGGCGGAGCCGGAGGAATTCGCCGCCGCCGTGGACACGGTACTGGCCGGTAAAACATACACCGGCAAAAGCGTCGAGATACCGGTGCAAAACCAAAGCTGGGAGGCGCTGACCCGCCGGGAATCCGAAATAGTAACCCTGTTAAAATGCTCCTTCACAAACCGGCAGATAGCGAAATCAATGGGCATCAGCGTCAGAACCGTGGAGAACCATCTGTCCCATATCTATGAAAAAACCGGCATCCCTACCCGTCGCGGCCTCGTGAACCTGTAAGGCCCCGCGTCATTCTCCAAAAACCGTGCGTAAAACTACTCATTTACAGGAATATATATTCCCGAATTACAATGTGATAATTCACGGCTTGTTCGACAGGCATCCGGCTTGCCGGACAGGTCCACTATGCCGGCGGGCATAAAACGCAAAGGAGTTTCTATAATGAAAAAGAAACTTTATTTTTTGGCAATGCTGGTTTATATGCTGGCATTGAGTTTGAGTTTTATAGGCTGCCCAACTGATGGAGGAGGTGGCGGTGGCAGCGGCGGCAGCGGTTCCGAGGCAAAACTGTATGGGACATGGGGTACTTTCCCCTCTCTGACTTTTAGCTCTCCCAACAAATTTGAACCCAGCGTAGGGGATTTTACCGGGACTTATACCTACGATGAGAAAACCCTGACAATTAGCGGCGGCGGAGGGAACGGGACCGTATCGATACCGGCGACGATCGCTAATGATGTCTTAACCCTGGGAGCTGTCAGCGGCGGCGAGGGTACGGAAGTCGGGGAAGTAATGAGAGCGATTGTGGGGACGGGGGGCACCTACAAGAAGCAATAGTCATAAGATTTTTTTGTGTACTGCTTTAGTTTTTTGTTGCTTAAAAGCCCTGTCTTAACCGGCAGGACTTTTTAGGTGCGCCCGGCATGGGCGGTAACCATGCGGTGAAGTTTCCGCGGCAAACATCTATTTTTTGTGACATTTGCGATTTTTTCCCTTGACAAAATATTTACAGACCCTTATGATAGACAACACCTGGCTATTATGGGTCGCCTCTATGTTTTGCATCTTTACCTACCGGGTAT
>JAITES010000023.1 GCA_031281925.1 Treponema sp.
ACCTCTTCCCTGGAGACGAGCATGCCGGAATTCTCTTCAGCCGGGGAGTCAGGCTATGCGGAATCCTGGCTGGACGCATCCAACGACTGGATATACCGCCATCTGGCCAGGGCGGTCAACAGGATGACCGAGTTGGCGGAACGCTTTCCCAACGATACCGGCCTCAAGGAACGGGCGCTCAACCAGGCGGCGCGGGAGATCCTTCTGGCCCAGAATGCCGACTGTTCACGGATGCTTCATAAACAGGAACATACCGATTATGCCCGCAGCCATATTGAGTCCTGTTTGAGAAATTTTACCACTATTTACGAGGCTCTGGGGAGCAACTATATCAGTACCGAATGGCTCACCGCGGTGGAACGCATGCACGATGTGTTTCCCCATATCAATTACAGAATATTCAGGCGAAAGATTTAGCGGGCTGAATGTAAACCCGGTTTAGAAATTCAGGCGCTGCAGTTCGTCCATTTGATCCTGTACTGTCTGGGCGGCATCTATGGCCTGCAGCAGTTCCCGGGCAGGGGCATACTGGGGATTGAGTCTCAGGGCCTCTTCCAGATTGCGCCTGGCTTCCGCCGCATTTCCGGACGCATAAGCCTCAAGACTTAAAAGGTAGATTTCATCAACCTGGCGGCCCAGTTCTTTACGGCCCTGATCGCCGAGGTTAAGCCTCACTCCCAGACTTATGCGGTTCATGGGCTGCAGTTGGGTTAAAAGATCCATGGAGTAGTTGAGATCCAGCGAGATCCGGTCAATGGTAATGGCGCTTCCCACGGTTACCCGGAAATTACCTGTCTTGGCCAAAAGCCCGGCCCTCATGGAGAGGAAATTGGTTACATTGGCGGCAAAACCTATGGCGCCGTAGGGCTTTTCCGAAAGTTCGGGGTTCCTCATGTTGAATGGCAGCGAAAAATCCATTGAAATAAGCAGGGGTCTCAGGGGCCTGTAGGCCAGGGCGACGGTTGCCGCAGTAGGCAGAGGATCGTCCATTGCCGGGGGCCCCAGATTCTTGAAAACCAGTGCGGCCGACATATTCCTGTCCCTGGAATAGTAGGGCTTGAGGAAGTCAAAACGGGTAAGAATGCCTACATCCGCCATGGCCATGCCGGTAGACTGGGAACGGCCCGAACCCTCAATGAGCTGGCCCTGGTAGTTATCCGTATTGTTCGCGTCGGAATAGTCGGGCACAAAGCGGAAAGCTCCTTTCAGGTTCATGCCCACCGAAATGCCGGAAAAATAATAACCGGAGAGGAATGTATAAGAAGCGTTCAGAATCGCTTCAGCCTCGGAATAGTAGCCCTTGGAAGCCCTGTCGCCGTAGATGTTGTATTCGGTAAAGGGAAGGTAGAGCCATTTCCCGGCCCCGGCCAGCCCCAGATTCTTCTGTTTTTTGAACCGTGTTGCGAAAACAGCCCCTTCAACCTTGGTATCCGCTATCCAGTTGTTGTGAAATATCCCCAATTCCGAAAATTCGAGCAAAGATGAGCCTGCCGGATTATATTCAATAAAGGAAACATCATCCGCCACGGCTGTAAAAGCCGTTGCCATGCCTTCCGCCCTTCCGCCCATGGGTACATTGAGCACCGGAAAGGCGGTAAGCCCCGCATTATCGTCGATGCCGTAGACATCGTCCAGGTAATCGGAAATATCGCCGTATGCATCGGCGTCAAAATCAAGGGCATGGAGAATCCCGGCCGCGCTCAGGCAGAAAAGGAGAAAGAACAGGGTATACGACAGGCGAAACTTTATCTTCATCCAGATATACTATATATCGGAATAATGAATTATTCTATGATGTCAAGTACAATAATTCCGATATTCAATATGGGGAAATATAGGGACTAGATGAATTACAGGCGCCGTCCGGGCAAATGGATCCTTTCTCTTCTTGTGTTCTGCTGGTTTTTACCTGTGGGACTTCTCTACGCAGGAGGGAAGAAGGATGCCGATCTGTCCAGAGCCGATGAACTCATCGAGCAGAAGCAGTATGACGAAGCCATGCTGAGCCTTTCTCTCTATATCAAAAAAAATCCCGAGAATTTTGAAGCCGCCCAGGTTCGTTTGAGGAAGATCATAAAGGTTCGTACCGAGTACAATTCGGTCGCCATCGAACTCATGGATACACTGGTCAATGATCCGGGGAATTCGGAAAAAGTGCTTGCCCTGACCAGGGAACTCGAAAACCTGGAATCCCCCAGAAACCCCCAGGCCCAGGAATTTCTCCAGCGTACCAGGGATCTGGCCCTTTTTACCTATAACCGTAACCGTCTCCAGAATCTTCTTGTCCAGGGGAGGGCCCAGCTGGATGCCGGCAGCTATGGGGAAGCTTTGAATACCTATGTTTCGGGCCTTGATATCTACCAGGAAGATTTTTTCCAGTCCGGTTACGGAGAAGAGGTAGAAAGCCGTGTGCGCCGGGGGATTGAGGATCTGGCAAGCATCCAGCTGCAGTTTCCCCCGATTGCCGGGCCTCTGGTAAATTTAACCGCCCAAATGGAAGAACTTGAAAAGAGCAATGCGGTCCCTTTACGGATAGATCCTGTTTTCCGGCAGGCCGAACCCCTGCTTTCGGACATGATCCGTTTGCAGGAGATACTTCAGGAAACGGCAATTTACTTTGACGCCCAGCTTGCCCGGATCCAGGAGGAAAATAATGCCCTCAATGACCGTTCCTTTCTCTCCTTTGCCACCCGGCTTATTCACGGACGGAGCGGGGAAAGTATACAGGAAGGGATGATCGGCGCCCTGGAAGGGCTCTGGAACAGCACCGTATCCCGAATGGAGCAAAGCGTTGGTTCTCTGGCCCTCAATAGTTACCGTTCCGCGGAGGAGGAAACCAGAAGGGCCAATTATTCCCAGGCGCTTGGCGCATTTACGCTTTTCCGCAGTTATTTGGACTACCCCCTGGAATTCATCGATTCGGAAACCGCCTTTCGCCGCTGGTCTGCCGGACCGGAGGGTACCGGTGGAACCGCTTCGATCACGATCAGCCTTTTCGGCCGGGAGGTGAGTTCAGAGCGGGCCTCCGATTTGCTGGCCTGGGAAATCCGGAACAGGATGGCGGCATCCCTGAGCGCCGGGGAAGAGCTGGGTTCCCGTTACGAGACCCTCTCCCAGACTGCGCGGGCCTCCGCCGCCGATTCCCGGCAGGAGGGAAGCGACCCCCAGGCCGCCATGAGCAGGGAGGCGGGTATCCGTCAGTCTTTCAGCGAATTGGTTGAAGAAGCCGATCGTCTGCTGGACGGAATCAGTGAAGAAGACAGCACCGTTGACGGCCTTCAGGCCGAATATCCTGTGGAATTGGCGCAGATTGAAGAAACCCGTACCGTTCTCCGGGAAGCCAGAAACATTCTTGCCGGTTTTAAGGACTCCTTCAGCATGGGAGAAGGGGAAGCGGCCCTCCGCTACTTCCGTATAGCCAACGGCGAACTTGAAAGGCGGGTAGGGGAACGGCGGAATGAATTTGCCGAGGCGGATCGTTTCTTTCAGGGCATCAGTCAGACCCGGGAAGACGGTACCGTTGCCGTTGCCCATTATCCTTCAGAAGCCCTCTCTCTTGTTACCCAAATGGATTCCCGTCTGGACGCCGATTTGGCTGCGGCAGGCGAAACTTTGGCCCTGTATGACGCCGAGCCCCCCGGCGCGCCTGCCGGGATAACGGATCTCCGCAGCCAGGCCGCGGCCCTCCGGGGGGAGTTGACTTCCCTCCGTACCAGGGGGAATTCCGTCGCAAGCCAGGCCCGGACTCAGATTGCCCAGGCCGAGACCTACAGGCTTGACGGTGAGCGGCTCTATCAGGAAGCCCGGAATGCCCTGTCCGGAAACAATTTCGATGTTGCCCGTGACAGAATCCAGCGGGCCACGGACCGTTACAACGAATCTTTGGCAATTCAGGAATCTTCTTCCCTGCGGCAGGATTGGGATACACGGGTTGTTGCCCTGGGAGCGGAGATCCACCGTATAGAAAACGAGATTATCATTCGGGATGTCCGCGAACTGGTGAATAATGCCCGGACGGTCTACTTTTCCGGTAACTTTGAACAGGCAGAGGAGCTTCTCATCAGAGCCCAGAACCGCTGGCGGATAACCAATGTGGATGAGGATACCGAAGTATCCTATTGGCTCACCGTAGTCCGGGGCGCCCTCTCCCTCCAGTCGGGAAGAACGATTCCCGCTACCGCTCCTCTCTTTGCCGAGATGAGCCAGCTCCTTTCCGACGCCAACAAGAGCTACAACGAAGGGGTCAGGCTGATCAACAGAAATCAGCGCAGGGAGGGAATTGCCAAGTTCAGCGAGGCCCGGCAGAAAACCCAGGAAGTTAAACTTATATTCCCGGTAAACCAGGAAGCGGGCATGCTTGAACTCAGAATGGATCAGCTTACCGATCCTGCGGCCTTTAACGAATCCTTTGTCCGGCGCTTCAACGAAGCGGTGGCGGGAACAAAACCCAACCGCCGTTCTCTGGAATCCTTTGCGGAACTCCAGAACTTGGCCGAGATCAATCCCCGCTATCCGGGAATGCAGGCCGCCATCAGGCAGGCGGAAATTGATATGGGCTACCGGCCTCCCGATCCTGATCCCAGGGCCATTGCCCGCTCCAGGGAACTGGCCAATGCGGCCGGCCGTATTGTGGAGGCGAACAACCGCCTCCAGTATGAGGTAGCCCTGGAGCAGCTTAACGAGGCTCTCTCGCTCAATCCCAATAATACAGTCGCCATGAACCTAAAAGACCGGGTTCAGACCGAACTGGGAGGCAGGGGCAATATCGTACTTGACAGTAATACCGAGCAGGAATACCAGCGCGCGGTACGGGAACTTCAGTCGGGAAATACCCTCATGGCTTTGGCAATTGTCCAGCAGCTCCTGCAGGATCCCAAAAACCGGAATTCTACCCGTATTCAGGAACTCCAGCGGAGGATCCAGTCCATATTATGATACATTCCCGAACACTGCGGCGCCTTTCGGTCCTGTTAAGCTCAAAAATTCATCAATTAAGCCGAAAACTGACCGGAAAACGAAGTTTTCTGATGTTCCTGCTTTTTCTTTCAGGCGGCTTTGTGTATTCCCTTTCCGATTTTTACTGGGAAACTCCGAAAATTTTCTCCCGGGTGTCGGGCAGCTTTCCCGTATCCGCATACTCGGGGGATCTCTCCCTGGTCGCCTGGCAGGAAGCGGAAGCTCCCGCCCAGGAAGGAGCGGAAGGCCGCATCTGGGTATCAATCGCCCTCAAAAAACCCGGCGGAGAATGGGAACTCCGCAGCCGGATCGGGGGCCCCTACACCTATTCGGGCACCCAGCCTGCCATTCTCAGCGCGGTCATGGACAGCAATAGCCGCATCCTTATTGCAGCCGCGGCCTCTACCACGGATACGGAGATCCTCATCTCCAATGATATGGGAGAAAGCTTCAGTTCTTACCGTATCGGTTCCGGTTCGGAAAGTTCCATAGCGCCCCGTATCTATGCCAGACCCCAGGGCGGCTACTACCTTTTCATCACACGGGGATTTGAACAGTCACTGTCGATATATTTTGCCCGCTCGCAGGACGGTATCAACTGGACGCCCTTTGAGCTTTTTGTCAGGGATACCAGTCTAAACCTCAACTTTCTTCCAACCTATGCGGCGCTGGGAAACACGGATTATGTGATCTTTCAGTCTTTTGTCGGCGGCGCTTCCACGATCCCCGCCTTTCAGCTTTTTATGAAAACCTCTGCCGACGGCGGGGAAACCTGGTCTTCCTCCCGGCTTTTTACCGATTTTAGCGACCCGGTTATGAATACCTCCGCCGAGGCGAACCGTTTTGATAACCAGCGTCCCTACCTTATCAATGCCGGAGGAGGACTTTTTCTGGTCTGGGAACGGCGTTTCGGTACCGGCTCTCCCCAGATCTACGGGGTTTCCATCGGAGACGGAGGTTTCATACAGGGCAGGCCGGAACGGATCAACGGCGATGAGGCCTACTGCAATAACCCCATGGCGATAGTGTACCAGGGGGAGCCCACGGTATTCTGGTTCGATAACCGCCGCGGAGGCAACCGGATCTTCCTTGCCCAGCGTTCCACTTTTGACTGGCAGAACTACGATATTTCCGGCTCTTCAGGCGATGCTTCCTTTGCCCGGCCCATTGTGGATATGGACGGCATCTTCATCTTCTGGCAGGTGGTATCCCAGGGACAGGGACGCATCTATTCCATTGAACCCGATCATTCGGTCGCTATGCCCCGTCTTTCCGCCCGGAATTTTGTCCCGTCCCGGAGAAGCCGGGGAGACCGTGTACAGGTTTCCTGGAATACTCCCCCGGATCCCTCAGGCATTATAGGTTTCTCCTGGATTTGGACAAAGGATGAACATGAAGAGCCTCCAAAACGGATACAGGCTTACAATTCGGGGAATGATTCCAATACGACAATGAATCTTACCGCCCTGGAAGACGGTGTATGGTACTTTTCCGTAATTGCCCAGGATTTTGCAGGAAACTGGTCGCGGCCCGGCAGGATAGAGTATATAAGAGACACCACGCCTCCCCCCACGGCCGCAATAGTTCCGCCCGAAATAGATGAAGATGGTTACCTTCTCTCCAATACCTTCAGCATGGACTGGAATTCGCCTCCGGCCTCGGATGTGACAGGCTATACCTGGAATCTTGAGTATGTAGCCTCTTCGGAACTCTTTGCCGGCCGGAACCCCGAAGAATTTGAAGAAGCCTATTCAGACTATGATGAGCCGGCAAGTCTTCCCGCCCGGATCCTGGGAGTCGAAACCAGTACCTCCTTTACAAACCAGGATGACGGTATCTGGCGTTTTAGTGTTTCCGCCATTGACGAAGTAGGTAACATAGGGCCCGCTTCCAGTATCTTTTTCAGGACAAACAAGTATATTCCCTACACGTATGTTACCTATGTAGATTCAGACCAGGATGAACAGGGTATAGTATCCATGAGAATCCTGGGCCGGGGCTTCTCCCGCGACGGGTATGTATACCGTATCTTCCTGGACAGGGACGGCATGCCTCCCTACGACAGGGAATTCTATCTCAACCGGGGAGAGTACCGGATCAATTCAGACCGGGAAATTTCCGGACTCCGGGTGGAAGATCTGGAAAAGGGCCTTTACATGCTGGGAATGGATCATCCCGCACGGGGGCGCTATGTTACCGCACCCCTGGTTGCGGTGGATGAAACCGGAACGGTCAAATTCGGGGATTATTCCCGGCTCTGGCAGCCTTCCTGGATCGCGCGGGACGCCAGCCGCTTTACGCTTGATTCAAGCCTCTTGATAGTTGTTATTATAATTGCCTTCTGCCTTCTCGGGCTTGCGGTTTCCATTCGGGGTATCGGCAGCGTAATTGCCGAAACTGCCGTAATACAGGTGGAAGCAGCGGCTCTCTTAACAGGAGATTTTATGCCTTCGGAAAAGAAAAAACGGGTTGCACGCATCAAACGCCGGGGTGTCGGCCTGAGGCTCAAAATGGCCTCCTTTACTATCGCCCTGGTACTTCTCGTTGTAATCATGGTCTCGGTTCCTCTCTATCTGCAGATGACCCGAACCCAGCAGGAAACCCTGCTCCGGGGACTCTGGGACAGGTCTACCGTCCTTCTGGAAGGCCTTGCCTCAAGCGCCAGGGCCTATCTCCCCTCAAGAAACGTGCTGGAATTGGGATTCCTTCCCGCTCAGAGCGCCGCCATCCCCGAGGCCAACTATGTCACCATCACGGGATACAGTTCCGATAACAGCATATTTAATGATCAGGTATGGGCCACCAATGACGAAAACATTGATGCGAAGATCGATACCGCCGAATTCCAGGCAGGCGTTTCCCGGCTTGAAGACAGCCTTTCCGTCAGGCTCCAGGACATAGCCTCAGAGCTTAACCGGGAAGCCCAGGCCCGTGTAGGGGATCTCACCAGCAACATTGCCGCCCTCAACCAGGAAGGTATATCGCTTGCCCTGAGAACCGATGCGGAAAGCCTCCAGCGCCTCAATGATATTCAGGTAACCACCCGTTCCCTGGAAACCAGATTGAACGAAGCCCTTACGGAAATCGGCCGTACCATCGGTTCCGAGCCTGAATTCTCCACCGCAGCCCTGCCCGCCGACGGCAACCGGCGTTTCATCTTCTTTAAGCCGATCATGTACCGTCAGGGCGCGGAAGATTACTATTTCCGGGGACTTGTGCGTCTGGAAGTCGATATCAGTTCAATCATTGACTCAATTTCAGAAGGCCAGCAGGTTCTCCTGCGGGTGATTCTCATCGTCGCCCTGGCAGCCATAGTCATCGGCGCCATCGGGGCCCTGGTACTTTCCAGCCTTATCATCAGACCCATTTCCCGCCTCGTGAGCCATGTAGAACGGATCCGGGACACGGAAGACAAGGCCCAGCTTGCCGGTGTAGATATCCATATCCGTTCCCGTGATGAAATCGCCGTTTTGGGGAACACCATCAACGACATGACCCACGGCCTTGTAAAGGCGGCCCTGGCGGCCAGCGACCTCTCCATCGGTAAGGAAATCCAGAAGAAGTTCATCCCCCTGGAACAGGACAGGGACGGGAACAAGCTCACCAGCGGCTTCAAGGACGCAAAGAATGTACAGTTCTTCGGGTATTACGAAGGCGCAAAGGGCGTTTCCGGGGATTACTTTGATTATCAGGATCTGGACGGACGCTACTATGCCATTATCAAGTGCGACGTGGCCGGCAAAGGAATTCCGGCCGCCCTGATAATGATCCAGGTGGCAACCATGTTTCTCGGCTACTTCAAGCAGTGGAAGCCCACCGCCAAAGGTATGCATATTGAAGAAGTGGTGTACCAGATAAATGACTTCATCGAGACACTGGCCTTCAAAGGCCGTTTTGCCGCCTTTACCCTCTGCCTCTTCGATTCCCAGACCGGCCTTGTCCGTTTCTGCAATGCGGGTGATAACATTGTTCACATGTTTGATGCGTCCGAAGGCCGCATAAAAACCATTACCCTTCCGGAGACTCCCGCCACCGGGGTACTCCCCAACTTCCTTGTTGAATCCAAGGGCGGTTATACTGTCCAGACACTGACGCTGGATCGCGGAGACATACTCCTGCTCTTTACCGACGGTATCGAAGAGGCCAAGCGCAAATTCCGGGACAGTAACTTCAAGGAAATAACCTGTACCCAGGGGGACGCCCCCAATGACACCCCCCACGAGAACCATGTGGTAGGCCAGGGAGATGAGGAAATGGGACCTGACCGTGTTCAGGACATCATCAACGCGGTGATGAATAAAGGAACCTATACACTCCACAAGTGGCATAACCCTGAAGGTGATGATCACGACCTTAAATTTGACTTCTCCGACTGCGAAGGAAAGGTTGAAGAGGTCATTATGGGCATGGTTTCTGTGGAAAAGATGTTCCGCTGCTATAAATCACCCAATTTGGATGACAATTCCCGGATTCTGGTAGACAGGAAGGTAGACGAATACCTCAAAAAACACTTCCTTCAGTACCGGAACTATTGTTCCTATACCAGGGATTATCCCGGCGGAGAAAATTATCTATACTATACCAGGGTTGCCGAGGACGACCAGTATGACGATTTGACTATTCTGGGAATTAAGCGAAAATAAAAATATGGTGGCGGAGAGGAGGCAAAAATGACATTTAGTGAACGAATGAAGGAATTTCTGGATCAGGGAACCTATGTTTCCAAAGAATTTGCAGCCAGGGCGGGAGAAAAGGCACAGGACTGGAGCGAAAAGGGCTACCAGGCCTCAAAGGACTTTCTCGCAAAGGCCGGTGCAAAGGCTCAGGATCTGGGTGAACGCGGCGTCCTCATGCTGGAAATAAAGCAGCTTGAAGGGCAGGCCCAAAAACTCCTCTGCAGGCTGGGCACCGAAATCTATACCGCCTTTACAGAGCGGGAGGAAACAAGCATCAATATGGATTCCCCGGACTTGAATCCTATCCTTGTGGAAATTGATCATATCAAAAAAGAGATCGAAAAACGGGAGCAAAATCTGAAAAATCGTGGTACTCCCGCGTAAAGTACTTGACATTGCCGTGAGGAAGTTGATATATTTATAGATACCGCTGAATAGTGTCTGTTCACAAAGCCGGTTGCTTTATGGACAGGACTTAATGGGTCTATCCATTATAGATGGACTCCAAATAAAAAGGCGGTTATATTGTGGGTTTGTCCTGATGGGACAAAGAGATACCGTTTATCTGAAAGTTTTTTAACAAGCACGGTTAAATCCACGTAGGCTGCATGTATGCAGGCTGTAAAACGGTCCGGAAAAAATATTGTTTCCGTGTCCGGGGACTTGACAAAATAAATACAGATGCGCTAGTATCTGTGAACTTGCCCCAAGGGGCGGGGTTCGGCGCCGGGAAGGCGCCGGAGGGATGTTTGGCATTATTAGGGAAGGGGAAAGCAAGATTAGGAGAAGGGGGCAGCATACCGCAAGGGGTGCTGTCCGGACGGGATGGTATCCAGCGGTACCATTCCGGGAACAGGACGCGCCGGGTTTACCTGGTGCGGCTTAACGTGATACTTCTTTCAGGCTTCGGCCTGTGAGA
>JAITES010000045.1 GCA_031281925.1 Treponema sp.
CTGCCCCGTGTTTCGTACTGCCCCCACCCGGAAGGCGACAAATGGTTTGCGGCTTAATTTGGAACAAGCTCAATAAACAGGAGAAATAATATGAAAGCAACACTAACACTTCACAGGGAATTTTCCATCGGTGAAACGGACAAGAGGATCTACGGTTCTTTTATCGAACATCTGGGCCGGGCCGTTTACAAGGGCATCTACGAGCCGGGACACCCACAGGCCGACGAACTGGGCTTCAGGAAGGATGTAATAAAACTGGTGAAGGATCTTGATGTACCCATCGTGCGCTATCCCGGCGGGAATTTTGTTTCAGGCTACAACTGGGAGGACGGCATTGGGCCTGCGGACGCAAGACCCATGAAGCTGGATCTTGCCTGGGGTACAAAAGAATCCAATAGGGTGGGGATTAACGAATTTGCCCGCTGGGCAAAGAAAGCCGGTACCGATGTGATGATGGCGGTGAACCTGGGAACCCGCGGGCCTGAGGCTGCGCGGAACATTGTTGAATACTGCAACTTCGCCGGGGGGAGCTACTGGAGCGATCTCCGCCGGAGCCACGGCGTTGCGGAGCCTCACGGGTATAAACTCTGGTGCCTGGGTAACGAGATGGACGGCCCCTGGCAGATCTGCCACCGTACAGCCGGTGAGTATGGCAGGGTTGCCGCGGAAGCCGCCAAGGTGATGAAGTGGACGGATCCTTCGATAGAACTTGTGGCCTGCGGGTCTTCAAACGCCCGTATGCCTACCTTTGGTTCCTGGGAAGCGGAGATGCTGGATCATGTCTACGATCTTGTTGACTATGTTTCGCTTCATATCTACTTTGGAAACCGTGAAGGGGATACCCCCAACTTCCTGGGCCGGAGTCTTGAGATGGATACCTTCATTAAAACCGTGGCGGGGATCTGCGATCTGGTCAAGGCCCGCAAGAACAGTAAGAAAACAGTAAATCTGTCCTTTGATGAATGGAATGTCTGGTATCACAGTAACGCTGCGGATCAGAAAATAGAAAAGTGGACGGAAGCTCCGCCCCTTCTGGAAGACATTTACAACATGGAAGACGCGCTTGTCGCGGGAACCATGCTGATAACTCTTTTGAAAAATGCCGACCGGGTAAAGGTTGCCTGTCTTGCGCAGCTTGTCAATGTCATCGCTCCCATTATGACCGTTCCGGGCGGCCCTTCATGGAGGCAGACGATCTACTATCCCTATATGGATGCGTCCCTCTACGGCAGGGGAACGGTGCTGTGCTGCCCGGTCAAATGTGACTTTTACGATTCAAAGGAGTACAGTGATGTGCCCTACCTTGAAACCGTTGCCCTTCACAATGAGGAAAAGAAGGAGATTACGATCTTTGCCGTAAACCGGAACCTCAAGGAAAATCTGGAACTCGAAGCCCTCGTCGCCGGTTTCGGCGAAGTCCGCCTTCTGGAACACAGGGTTCTCTGCAATGCCGATCTCCACGCGGTGAATTCCGCCGCGGAGGAGAAGGTGAAGCCGGTCCTGCAAAGCGGCGGAAAGATCGAGGGAAACGCAGGATCAAAAAAACTTGAGATTGCCCTTCCCCCGGCCTCGTGGAATGTGATACGATTGGGTGGAATTTCAAATTAAGCTACGCGGAGGATTATCATGATAAAGGGTGAGGCCTATGTACTGGGATTGGACTATGGATCCGATTCGGCCCGGGCGGTATTGATCGATGCGGCAACAGGAGAGCAGGCCGGCGGTTCGGTGATGAATTACCCCCGCTGGGCCAGGGGGCTTTACTGCGATCCGGCGGCAAACCAGTTCAGGCAGCATCCCCAGGACTATATCGACGTGCTTGAAGGGACGGTGAGGGAGGCTGTTGCCCAGGCGGGGAAAGAGGTTGCCGCCAGGGTAAAGGGCATTGCCATCGATACCACCGGTTCCACCCCCTGCGCCGCAGATAATGACGGTCTTCCCCTGGCGATGAGGGAGGAATTTGCCGGGAATCCTAACGCAATGTTTGTGCTTTGGAAGGATCATACCGCCCTTGCCGAAGCCGACAAGATCAACAAGGCCGCCAAAACCTGGGGCGGCATTGATTTTACCCAGTACGAGGGGGGTACGTATTCCGCCGAATGGTTCTGGGCCAAGATCCTTCATATATTAAGCGTTGATGAAAAAGTGGCGGAAGCCGCCGCTACCTTTGTGGAACACTGCGACTGGATGACCCTGCTCCTCTCCGGGGGCAAGGGACTGTGCGCAATCAAGCGGAGCCGCTGCGCCATGGGCCACAAGGCCATGTGGCATGAAAGTTACGGCGGCTATCCTGCCGAGGGCTTTCTCTCCCGGCTTGATCCCCGGCTGGTGAAGATTCGCCAAAGCCTGGGAATGGAAACCTGGACAAGCGACAAGGCCGCCGGTTTTCTCTGCGCCGAATGGGCCGAAAGACTCGGTATTCCCGGCGGCATTCCCGTGGCGGTGGGGGCCTACGATGCCCACATGGGCGCTGTGGGCGGCGGTGTAAAGCCGGGCTGGCTTATCCGGGTTATGGGAACTTCCACCTGCGATGTAACCGTGGGGCCGAAACCTTCCGGCCCGGAACAGCTTGTAGCAGGTATCTGCGGTCAGGTTGACGGTTCGGTGCTGCCGGGGCTTCTGGGTTACGAAGCAGGCCAGAGTTCCTTCGGGGACGTGTATGCATGGTTCAAGAACCTTGTTTCATGGCCCGCTGAAACTCTGCTGGATGAAGTTGAAGGACTCGACGGGGCCCTAAAAGAAAAGATAAAAGCAACGCTGTCAAAGAAGATCATCCCCCGGCTTGAGGAGGAGGCGGCAAAGATCGACCCCCGCAAGACCGGCCTTGTCGCCCTGGACTGGCTTAACGGCAGACGCACACCCGGCGCCAATCAGCACCTTACCGCGGCGATCAGCGGCCTTACCCTGAGTTCCGATGCTCCCCGTGTTTACCGGGCCTTTGCCGAGGCAACCGCCTTCGGCGCCAGAGCCATTGTGGAATGTTTCAGGGAACAGGGAGTGCCGGTTGAGGGGATCATCGGCGTGGGCGGTGTGGCGCGCAAGTCGCCATTTATCATGCAGATTCTGGCCGATGTGCTTAACATGCCCATCAATGTTCCCGCGGGGGATCAGGCTGTGGCTCTGGGAGCGGCGGTGTTTGCCGCCACTGCCGCGGGCCTCTATCCCGACATTCCTTCCGCGCAGGCGGCGCTTTGTTCCCCCATCGAAAAGGTCTACGAGCCGAATAAGGAGATGGTAAAAGTGTACGACGCCATTTACAAACAGTACCGGGCCCTGGGCGCCTTTGTGGAGAACTCAGTTGGATAGTTACAAGTCACTGCGGGAAGAGGCCTGGGAGGCCAACATGGAGATCCCCAGGCAGAAGCTTGCCATATACACCTGGGGTAACGCTTCGGCCTTTGATCGCGGTAAAGCTGTTTTTGCGATCAAGCCGTCCGGCGTTGCCTACGGAGATCTGAAACCCGAAGATCTCGTGGTAGTTGATCTTGAAGGCCGGGTAGTGGAGGGGAAGCTCAACCCCTCTTCCGATACGGAAACCCACCGGGTTCTCTTCCGGGATTTTGAAGGCCTGGGAGGAATTGTACACACCCATTCCACCCATGCGGTAGCCTGGGCCCAGGCCCGGCTTTCCGTACCTGTTTTCGGCACGACCCATGCGGATCACGGAGCAGAGGAGATACCCTGCACTCCGGTGATGAGTGAGGAAGCGGTAAAAAACAACTATGAACTTGAGACAGGGAATCTAATTGTAGAAACCTTCCGCAGGGAAAACATCGATCCTGCTCACATGGCAATGGTACTGGTTGCAGGCCACGGCCCCTTTACCTGGGGGAAGAACGCCATGCAGGCGATTTACCATGCCGCGGTTCTGGAAGAAGTCTGCAGGATGACCCTTTTGACACTGACCCTGAAACCGGACGCAGAAACCCTGCCTCCCCACATCATCCGAAAGCATTGGGAGCGCAAGCACGGCCCCAACGCCAGCTACGGACAAAAGTAAGGCTTTCAGTTCAGCAGACCGGGCGAGAAATCGGCTTCCTATTTTTTCAGCCTGTAGGACACGAAGGCGATCTGCCTGCTGTCCGGCGCCCATGAATTGACATTGATTGTACCCTGGCCTCCGAAAAGTTCGGCTATTACCCGGAAATCTCCGCCATTGGCGCTCATGAGACGAAGCTGCACGTTCCTGTTGGGCGGATGATTGTCCGGTTCAACATCGCCTTTTTTGTAGGAGATGAAGAGGACCCGCTGACCGTCCGGCGATACATGGGCAAACCAGTTGTTGCTTTCGTCAAAGGTCATCTGGGTCGGGTTGGAGCCGTTGGCTTCCATTCGCCAGATCTGCATGAGTCCTGAGCGGGTTGAATTGAACCAGATGTATCTGCCGTCGGGGGAGTATTCCGGCCCGTCGTCGAGGCCTTTGGTATCGGTAAGCTGTTTTTCCCGGCCGCCCCACACGGGAATCGTGTAAATGTCAAACTGACCGTTCCGTTCCGCACAGTACGCAAAAGTCCTGCCGTCGGGACTCCAGCCGTGGAGGTAGCTCGGAGCGATGGGAGTGATAAGCACAGGTTCTCCGCCTGAAAGGAGGGTCTTGTAGATCCGGCTCTGACCGTCTTCGACGGTGTTGTGACTCATCGCAATCGAAGAACCATCCGGGGAGAGGACATGATCGTTGTTACATGCGGTACAGACGCCGGTGTAGATCTCCGTGATGGTTCCGCTTGCAAGCTCGTAGCGGTAGATTCTTCCGTTCCGGTTGAAGATGAGGTACTGTCCATCCTTTGTCCAGTTGGGAGCTTCGACAGTATCGTCGAATTCCCTCAGCACAGTGCGTTTTCCCGAATCCACATCCATTGTTTCCAGAATGCTGTATACTCCCCGGTCTTCCCCGGGACGCGGGGTTTTCAAAACCTGCATGGCGTTCTCCTTGTGTCAGGATTTGTATCTGGTGTCTACAGTATAGACAGAGTCTTATTGTAAACGGTTACAGGTTTTGGAACAAGCCGGCGCATTGCGGCCTCTTGACATTATAGAAAAATAATAGATGAGATAGAAATATGGGGTATGGGAAAAAGGGACAAGATGGAAATATACAGAATCATTGGACAAAGAATATTAAAAATAAAATAATGGAAAAGGGTTCGGAATGGTTTTACAAAATGAAAACCATCCGGCGGCTCTGGTTTTTCTACACCGTCTTTTTTCTCTTCCCCTTGAGTATATGGACAGGGTTCTATTTTTTTCAGCT
>JAITES010000081.1 GCA_031281925.1 Treponema sp.
CCGTACTGTTTGGCCTGCTCCAGCGCAATCTTGAGCCGTTCAATCGCCAGAGGATACTCGGCGCGGATATAGACAAAGCCATAGTTGGCCCCGATTGCCTTGCCCGCGGTAATCATTCCCTCAATGACCGAATGGGGATCGCCTTCAATCGTGGAACGATCCATGTAGGCGCCGGGGTCACCCTCGTCGGCGTTACAGATGACATATTTGATGTCTCCATGGGCCTTGCGGGCCAGATCCCACTTGAGCCAGGTGGGGAAGCCGGCCCCGCCGCGGCCCCGGAGCCCGGAGATCTTTACCTCTTCGACAATCTGTTCGGGAGTCCAGGTAAAAAGAACTTTTTCAAGGCCCGAATAACCTTCCCGGGCGATGTATTCATCAATATTTTCAGGATCGATCACACCGCAGTTGCGGAGCACGACCCGGAACTGCTTCTGATAGAACTGGATGTCTTCGACGGCGGTTCCCTTGTTTTTGGCATTGTCTTCCTTGTAGAGGAGCCGCGGGACTTCCCGGCCTTTGATGATCTGTTCGGCGATGATCTCGCGGGCGTCTTCGGGTTTTACTCCTACATAGAAGGATTCTTCCGGAAGTATCTTGACGATGGGGCCCTGCTCGCAAAAACCGAAGCAGCCGGTCTTGACGATCTGAACCTCCTGCTTGACATTCTGCTTCTCCGCTTCCTCAAGAAGACAGTTGTAAATTTCGTCTCCCTTGTTGGATTCGCAGGCAGTTCCTCCGCAGCAGAGGATGAAGTGGTTAAAGGCCATGATTTTCTCCTATTTCATGATGTCGGCGGCAGGCCTGTTAAGGATATGATTATCCAGTAATTCATGGCCCAAAATATGTTTCTGTACAATTTCCCTGGCTACTTCAGCATTTACATTGCCGTAGATCACACTGGGCATTCCGGGAGAAATGACCTCAACCGTGGGTTCGGAATGACAGAGCCCCATACAGCCGGTTTGACGAACCAGCACGCTGTCCACCAGCTTCTTTTCATCCAGGGCATTGATAAAGGCATCCAGGGTTACCTTGGCGCCGGCAGCGATCCCGCAGGTTCCCATGCCGACAATTACCTGGATTTCCTTTCCTTCCGCATCCCGTCTCTGGAGATCCGTTTTTTTTGATTCCCGGAGCTTCCTCAGCTCCTCTAATGTCATACCCATTTTTTCAACTCCTCAAGTTTTATAATTTCTTAAGCTTTCAGGATAGTCTTTCGTCATTCATCTTCTTCAAGCGATCTCAGATACTGATTCAGCAGTATGAGGGATTGAGTATCCTCAAGACCCCCCAGGGCTGCCACCAATTCAGACTTTTTGACCTCGTATTCCAGATCCTCCCCTTCCGCGCCCTGCCTCCGCCGCCGGATAATAAATTCGCCGGGGCCGGAAAAAAGCAGAACGGTTCTGAACATGCCGGGAATATCCCCCAGGGGAGGCGTATCCACGTTGCCCGGATCAAACCAGGCGCTCACCGTCGTCCCCTGCCCTTTTTGGCTTTGAATATCCCAGCCGCCTCCGCTTTGCTCCGCAGTCTGAATCAAAAAAGGGATACCAAGCCCCACCTTCCGGTTCGGATGCTTTATCCCGTCGGTAATAAAAGGATCCTGCGCCCGCTTCATCTCCTCTTCGGTCATTCCCTTACCGTTATCTTTTACGCTGAAGCGGAATTCCTCAGGGCTTTCCCTGATTTCCAGTTCCACCTGCGTTGCTCCCGACTCGGCCCCGTTCTGGGTAATGTCGGTCACAAGATCCGTTAAGGTAAAGTGCATTTCAAAACCCCAAACGGGTCTTGAAATGCCTGCAAAATCCCCTGTACACGAACTTAAACATTCTGGTATTTGGCGATGATTCCGGGAAGCATATCTTTGGTGAGTTTACCATAGGTATCGTTTCCTACCGTCAACACCGGCGCAAGACCGCAGCAGCCGACACAGCGAACCGGATCAATGGAGAATTGACCGTCTTCGGTAACCTGATCTTCGGCAATACCGAGGAGAGACCGGGCCTCTTCAATGAGATCGGCTCCTCCCTTGAGGTAGCAGGCAGTACCAAGACACACGGAGATCTTGTGCTTCCCGGGTTTGGTGGTCTTGAAGAAGTGGTAAAATGTAATGACCCCGTAGATCCGCGCCAGAGGAATACCGGTGAGCCGGGAGAGCTTCTCGGCTGCAGGCCGGGAAATAAAGCCGAAAACCTCCTGGGTCTTGTGCAGAATCATGATAAGGCTTCCGGGCTTTATTTTCCATTCATCAATAAATGAAGAGAGTTCCTTGGGAAACTCAATTTCCCCTGCGGTGGAATTTGCCATAGTTTTCTCCGTAAGTATAAATTTGTGATTAAATTCGGGCCCCTTCCAAAATCTGAAATTCTGAAAGTGTCTTGAGCTTGTTCAAAAACCTCAGCCGGTTTCGGAACAGTCACTCTTATTTCCTATTTTATATGCGGGATGGGTTTTTGGCAATAGACAAAATGGCGGATGCGGGGTAAAACTACAAGGCCGTTTCGATAACTGCTACCTTTTGCCCGGTTATTGGTTTATAGTGGAGACAAATATGATGAAAAAAATTATGAACTACATGGCGGGCGGCCTTCTGCCGCTTGCGGTTTTGGCTTTGGGCGGACTTTTGTCCTCCTGTTCAGGAGACATTTCGGGGACACTGACGGCCGAGGGTTCAGGGGATTTTATGGTAAAAGCCGCCCTGCAGCCCCGGATGGAGGCCCTTATCGGCAGACTTTCGGCCGCTTTGGGGGAAGGCTCGGCACGGGCGAATATCCTGGACGGGGCGCTTATCGGCGCAAGCATGTCAAAGGCGCCGGGCGTCAAGTCGGCGTCCTTCAGGAATTCGGCGCCGGCAGCCATTGAAGGCCCGGTAGAGATCTCCAATATAGCCGAATTCCTGGCTCCCGGCGGGGGAAAGGGCTTTATCAGCCTCGCTCCTGCGGGAGACGGCATCCGTCTCGGCATCCATTTGAGCCGGGAAACAGGGCCCGACATTCTCTCCCTGGTCTCCCCCGAAATTACCGCCTATCTTTCCGTACTCATGGCCCCCATCGCCACCGGAGAAACGGTTTCCAAATCCGAATACCTGGTTCTTGTCGCTTCGGTTTACGGTAAAGATATTGCCGAAGAAATAAGCCGGGGCCGGATTAAAGCCTCCATTGATTTTCCCGGCCCAATCCGCTCGGTCAAGGGCGGCAGCTTCTCCAAAAACCGCGCCTCCTTCGATATTCCTCTCCTCGATCTTCTCGTGCTGGAATCCCCTCTGGAATATGAGGTAACGTGGTAGGGAGATGCGGTTTTTCCATTGAAATTTTGCGCCCGGTTGAATTTGAGGGCATTTTTGGGGTAGTGTAGGATTCATGATTACCCTCAAGGGAGTGTCCAAATACTATGCCTCCGTTGCCGCTCTGCAGGATCTGGAACTCTCCGTGCCTGACGGGAGCATCTACGGCGTCATCGGGAAAAGCGGCGCGGGGAAATCAACCCTGCTGCGGATCATGAGTCTTCTGGAAAAGCCGGACAGGGGAATGGTTTTCTACGGGGAAGAGCGGGTGGATACGCTTTCGGGCCGGGAACTGCTCAGCCGGAGGCGGAAAATGGGGATGATCTTTCAGAATTTCAACCTTCTCGGTTCCAGAAATGTTTCGGGGAATATCGCGTATCCTCTGGAAATTGCCGGTTTGGCCAAAAAAGATATACTCAGGCGGGTAGATGAACTTTTGGAACTGGTACAGATTCAGGACAAGCGCAAGGCCCGGCTCCGGGAACTTTCCGGCGGGCAGAAACAGCGTGTGGCCATTGCCAGGGCTCTGGCGGCAAATCCCGAAGTGCTCTTCTGCGACGAGGCTACCAGCGCCCTGGATCCTCAAACTACCCGTTCGATTCTCTCCCTTATCAGGGAACTTCACGAAAAGCTCGGGATTACCGTGGTACTGATCACCCACCAGATGGAGGTGATACGCGCAATCTGTCAGGAAGTTGCCGTGCTGGATGAAGGTCTCATCGTGGAGCGGGGCAGTCTCTCGGATATCTTTGAGCGGCCGAAGACAGCGGCGGCAAAGGAACTGATCTATGCCGGATGAGATCTATTCGGTGCTGGTTATGCTTCCCAGGGCCACGGGGGAAACACTCTACATGACCCTGGTTTCCACCTTTTTTGCCTGTCTGCTTGGTTTTCCGCTGGGGGCCTTCCTCTACAGCGCGTCCCCGGCAGGGCTCAAGTCGCGGACTTTCCTCTATAATATCCTTTCCAGGATCGTGAACCTCTTCCGGTCTCTGCCTTTCATCATCCTTATGATCCTCCTTATCCCCCTCTCCCGGCTGATCATCAGGACAAGTATCGGGCCGACTGCGGTGATCATTCCCCTTTCCATTGCGGCGGCTCCCTTTGTGGCCCGGATAGCGGAGGCGGCCCTCTCCGAGGTGGACAGCGGGGTGCTTGTTGCGGCTCAGGCCATGGGTTCCACTAACTTCCAGATCCTGAGGAAGGTGCTGATCCCCGAGGCCATGCCGGCTCTTGTTTCCGGTCTTGCCCTGACGATCATCAACCTTATCGGATATTCCGCCATGGCCGGCGCTATCGGCGGCGGAGGTCTGGGAGACCTGGCGATTCGTTACGGCTACTACCGGTTCCGTACCGAAGTAACGGTGGCCGCGGTTATCGTCATCCTGCTCCTGGTGGAAGCGGTGCAGTTGACCGGTACCCTGATCAGCCGGAACCTTCTGTCCAAACGTTGAGTTATTGCGCTTGACAAAAAGCAATCTTTATAATATCTATATAAATACTAAGAAATAGAAGCAATGCTTCAAAATCAAATTTTTAGGAGGATTATATGAAAAAAAGAACTGCAGTCCTGTTACTTGCAGCCGCCCTGGTTCTGGGCCTGGTGCAGCCTCTGGCCGCCGCCGGGAAAAAGGATTCCGGTTCGACCCTTACGGTCGGAGCGACTCCGGTGCCCCATGCGGAACTGCTCAACCTGATCAAGGATGACCTTGCATCAGAGGGGATCACGCTGAAGGTAGTGGAATTCACCGATTACGTGACTCCGAACACGGCTCTTATTGCGGGGGATCTTGACGCAAACTTTTTCCAGCATATTCCCTATCTGGGGAGTAATGCCGAATGGTCCTCGAAGCTGGTTTCGGCATTCGGAGTCCATGTGGAGCCTTTCGGGATTTTTTCGCTCAAGGTAAAAACCATAGCGGATCTTCCCGACGGGGCTACTATCGCCATTCCCAATGATCCCACCAACGGCGGACGGGCGCTGCTGCTCCTCCAGGCCAACGGGCTTATCACGCTTAAAAATAATGCGGGTCTGGAAGCCACTCCCCAGGACATTACCGGCAACCCCAAAAACTTCAAATTCCGTGAACTTGAATCCGCCCAGCTTCCCCGTTCCCTGGAGGATGTGGATGCCGCGGCGATCAACGGGAATTATGCCCTGGAAGCGGGACTTGTTCCCACGAGGGACGCGTTGATCATCGAGGGAGCCCAGTCGCCCTATGTAAACATTGTGGTGGTTCAGAAGGGCAGGGAAAACGATGCGGCCATCCAGGCCCTTTCAAAGGCCCTGCGTTCGGCAAAGGTTAAAAATTATATCACCAGCAAATGGTCTGACGGTTCCGTTGTAGCGGTGTTTTTGCGGCCTGCTGCACTTGTGAGGCTGCCTGGCAAAAAAGCCCGGCAGCATGGCGGCAGGCATCTGATGCGGTGTCTGCCGCCATTAGACCTGTTCGGGAATACCGGGTTCCCGGGCAGGTCTATTTTTCCAAAAGAGGATCCCCGGTATAGCCTGCGTGCCAGCGGCCCAGTTTAAGGAGGCCGTACATGACATCTTCCGGATGGGGCGCGCTCTTGAGGGGCATGCCGAAACGGCGGCTTATCATTTCCCGGAGCAGCGGCGTCCGCAAGAGGACGCCTCCCGCAGCGGTGAGGCTTGCCGGTTTCACGCCGCCCGGTTCCAGGCGCCTGTATCCGTCAAAGGCGGCGTCCGCCATGGCCGTGTAAGCGGCGGCGATCAGGTTCCCCGCGCTGAGACTGTCCGCGCGTATGCCCCGGATGGCGCCGCCTTCCTCGTCGAAAAAATTCATGTCTATTGCCGGGAGCTTCCCTCCGGCCGCCAGGGCCTTTTCCGCCAGGACGTTGATCTTTTCCCAGAATTCCCGGCCGGCTTCCCTTTCAAGATCAAAGACGTTTTTCCCTATGTCCCGGAAAAAATCCACCAGGGCCGAAAGGGAACGCCCCGAGGGGAGATCCGAGAGGGTACGGAGGCAGAGGCCGGAGAAAAAAGGCCTGGTTTCGTAAGGCCCAAAGCTAAGACCATCGTCAACCCAGCAGATCTGCCCCCCCGTCCCGATGTTGATGACCATGCCGCCGGCCTCTGCGCCTGAGCC
>JAITES010000105.1 GCA_031281925.1 Treponema sp.
GGAATTTTTCATTGACAATTATTGAAAGCCGTTTCATAATATTCTCACGGCGAAAAGACAGTAAAATTTCGCTTATCATAATTTCAGGAGGAGATTAATGAAGAAGATAGCGTTTATCGCCCTGGTTCTGCTGCTCTGTTTTGCTTTTACTTCGTGCAGCGGCAAGAAAGAGGCGGCAAGTTCCGCTCCGGTCAGCTCTGCGGATCTGGAAAATACTACGGAGTCCGGCACACTCTACTACTGGTCCTGCTTTACCGGGGATTCCAAGACCTGGGATGAATGGCGGGTTGGCGAATTTGCCAAACTGTACCCCAACATCAAGGTAGACATGCAGTCCGTGCCGGAAAGCGCCGGTATCAACAACGGCAAGCTGCTCTCCGCCATTGCCGCGGGTACAGCTCCCGACCTTATTGTTGCGGATGACTATATTTCCGCCTTCGGCTTCGCTGGGCAGAGCGCCTTTGAAGCCTGGGATCCCTACCTTGAAGCCATCGATCTTTCGCTCGACAGCTTCATGCCCGGTTTCAAGAATCTCATGGTTTACAATGGCAAGACCTATCTTCTGCCCCAGGATTCCAACGTGATCATGCTCTACATCAACACCGACATGGTGACGGAAGCGGGTCTGGATATCAACAACTATCCCAAGACCATAGATGAACTCAATGACTGGACGGCAAAGCTCACCACTACCACTTCTTCGGGCGAAGTTGAGCGTTACGGCTATATCCCCTGGTTGGATTCTACCGATAACCCCACCTTCTGGCCTTTCTGGTTCGGCGCCGAGATGTACTATCCTGATACCAATAAACTCGATCTGGTTGATCAGAAAGTGGTGGATGCCCTTAACTGGCAGCGGGAATATGCCCGCCAGTACGATCCTGCCAAGGTAAGAAGCTTTACCCAGGCCGCGGGCGGCCTCTTCTCCCCGGATCACCCCTTCTTTGTAAAGAAGGTGGCCATGACCGTAATCGGCAACTGGGCCACCAATGCACTGAAGATCTACGCGCCTACAGTGAATTATACCTGTGTGCCTGTACCGGTTCCTCCCGGCGGCCGGGTCGAATCCACCCCCCTGGGCTCCAACGTGTTTGCCATGCCCCGCGGTGTAAAGAGCCCCAAACTGGCGGCGATTTTCTTTAAATTCACCCAGAGGGCCGAGATCAACGGCGACAACTTCGACGTGTGGCGTTCCATCCCCTGCGTGGATGCGGTGTTTGACGATGTGTCCTGGACAAAGAAAGGCGATCCCATCTATCTGATGGAACGGAAGATCGCCAATTCCCCCTATTCCAGCCATCCCGCCCTCTCTTCGGTTTCCGCGCAGCTGGTAACCGAAATGACCGCGCTCCGGGACGATGTTATTTACAACAACCGGGATCCCAAGCCCCTGCTCCAGGCCCTGCAGGATAAGTTGCAGCCTGAGCTGTAGTTTTGTTTCTGTAGTGTTTATATAAATGGCATTGGAGGCGAGCGTTTTTTTGGCCCTTCAATGCCGTTTCTTTTAAGGAGATATATTAACACTTCGTGTTAATTTCGATTTACATAAGCGGCGAGACGTCCGCTTTTATCAGGGGATTATATGGAACATGCAGTCTCTTCCCGCGACAATCTGACGAGCCGGGTATTCGTCTATGTTGAACAAGCCGTACTCTATGTACTTTTGATTATTATATCGGCCTGTTTTGTCGTTCCTTTCTTCTGGCTGCTTTCCTGCTCCTTCAAGCAGCCCTCGGAGCTTTTCGAGGTTCCCATCCGCTGGATGCCGAGGACAATACAGTTTGAAAATTATATCAGGATGTTTACCTACTTCCCCTTCCTCCGTTACCTCAAGAATACCCTTATCATTGTGTTTTGTAATATAGTAGGTTCCATTTTATCGGGCAGTGTTATTGCGTATGGTTTTGCCTGTCTCAACTGGAAAGGCAGGGACAAGGTATTTGTTATCGTCCTTATCACCATGATTCTGCCTTTCCAGGTGGTGATGGTTCCCCTCTTTATTCTCTTCCAGAAAATCGGCTGGATCGGCACCTTCCTTCCCCTTACGGTAACCTGCTTTTTCGGCAATCCCTTCTATATTTTCCTGATGCGGCAGTTTTTCCTGAGCCTTCCCAAAGAACTGAATCAGGCGGCCCGGATAGACGGCGCCAGCGAATTCCGAATCTTTGCCCAGATAGCAATACCTCTGTCTCAGCCTGTACTTGCCACGGTGGCGATCTTCGCCTTTCTCCGTAGCTGGAACGACTTTATCGGCCCCCTGATTTTCCTGGCAAGCGACAGACTTTATACCCTGTCCATAGGCGCCCAGATGATCCGTTCCAATTTGCAACCCAACTGGGAACTCCTGATGCCCCTGGGAGTGGTGATGGTGCTTCCCGTGTTGATCATATTCTTCCTCATGCAGAAGTACTTTATTCAGGGCATCGCCATGTCGGGAATCAAGGGTTAAGGAGGCGGCAATGAAATCAGCTCAAGTTACAGACAGGATGCAGAGGCGGGAATTTATAACCGCCATGATCTTTATTTCCCCCTGGATTCTGGGACTCCTGGCCTTTACACTCTATCCAATCTGCCTTTCGGCCTGGTATTCCCTGACGGAGTACAAAGTTCTTTCCGCTCCCAGGTTTACAGGATTCAAGAACTATGTTGACCTTTTCAAGGACAATATATTCCGTACTTCCCTGTATAACACCGGTTATATCGTTCTTGTCGGGGTACCGCTTACCCTGATCTCCGCCCTGGTGGTAGCGATACTGCTCAACTTCAAAAAGTTAAAGGGACTTTCATTCTTCCGGGTGGTGTTTTTTATTCCTACCCTTGTACCCCTCATAATCAACTGTCTGCTCTGGCTCTGGCTTCTGCAGGATAACGGGCTTATCAACGCGATACTCCGGATCTTTGGCATCCGGGGCCCTCTCTGGCTGGGATCTCCTGAGTGGAGCAAGCCCGCGCTTATCCTTATGATGATCTGGGGCTGCGGCGGTTCAATCATCATCTTCCTGGCCGGTTTGCAGGATATTCCCGATACTCTCTATGAGTCCGCTTCCCTTGACGGGGCAAACTTCGCGCAGCAAACCTGGCATATCACCATTCCCATGCTGGCGCCGGTAATACTGTTCAATGCGGTAACCCTGGTGATTGCCGCCTTCCAGTGGTTTGCCGAGCCCTTTGTCATGACCCTGGGCGGGCCCAACAACAGCACGATGTTCTATTCGCTGTACCTCTACAACAATGCCTTCCGCTTCTTCAAGATGGGTTATGCTTCGGCAATGGCATGGATACTGCTTATGATTGCCCTGGCGATCATCTTCCTGCTTTTCCGGGGGCTGCGCCGCTTCTCGATTGACTGATCCTGGAACGGCCGGTTTTCACCTTAACGGACGATGAAGCTTCCTACACATCCCTGGGCCGTTTGTCCTCGACCCTTACGGCCTTTCCTTCGCTTACCGGAAGGGCGCCTTTTTCGTGGAGTTCTACACGGGGGTTGATGGTAATGGAGGCCTGCAGTGTCTTTGCAATCTTGTTCTTTAGCGCGTTGAGGGGCCTTGAATCGTCCATGAAGATGTCCTGCCCCACTTCCACTTTGACAGTAAGCCTGTCAAGGGAGCCTTCTTTTTCCACAATGATCAGGTAGTTGTTCCCCACCTCGTGCATGGCCATGACCACTTCCTCTATCTGGCTGGGGAAGACGTTTACCCCGTTGATGATCAGCATGTCGTCACTGCGGCCGGTGATTCTCCGCAGGCGTCTGTGGGTTCTGCCGCAGGCGCAGGGGCCGGGGATGAAGCCTGTGAGATCCCGTGTACGGTAGCGCAGTATCGGTGTGGCTTCCCGGCAGAGGATCGTCAGTACCAGTTCTCCGGTTTCCCCTTCCTGTACCGGTTCCAGGGTTTCGGGGTTGATTATCTCCGCTATGTATCCGTCTTCCCAGACGTGGAGTCCGTTTTTGCACTGGCACTCAAAGGCCACGCCGGGGCCGTTCATTTCCGAAAGACCGTAGGAATTGTACACATCAATGTTCAGGAGTTTTTCTATGCGGAGGCGGGTGTCCTCGCTGTAGGGCTCCGCGCCGGCAAAGGCCTTGCGGAGGCGGAGACTTTCCCGTGCTATTCCCTCTTCCCGCATTTTGCTTTCCACATGGAGGAGGAAGCTGGGAGTTGCGTGAAGCACCGTGGTGCCAAAGTCCTGCATAAGGCGGAACTGCCGTGTGGTGTTTCCCGGCCCCGACGGGATGACGAGCATGCCCACTTCTTCACCGCCCAAATGGAAGCCCAGACCTCCCGTAAAGAGGCCGTAGGTGATCATGTTCTGGAACACATCGGTTTTGTTGCAGCCTGTGGCGAAAATGGAACGGGCGACAAAACCTGTCCAGCGTTTTATGTCTTCCGCGCTGAAGTAGATCGTAGTGGGAGTACCGGTGGTGCCGCTTGAAGCATGGAGACGTACCACGTCTTCCAGGGGAATGGAAAGGAAACCATAGGGAAAACCGTCCCGCAGATCATGCTTGGTGGTAAAGGGGATTTTTTTAAGATCATCAAGACTGCGGATATCATTGCCGCTTTTGATCCCTGTCCCGGAAAGCCGTTTTTTATAGAAGGTGGTACGGAGGCTGTAGTCCAGTGTCTTTTGAAGCCGGCTTAACTGCCATGCTTCCAGTTCCGCACGGTTCATGGTTTCCGTCGCGCGGTTCCAGTATTGAAATGAAGGAGGTTTGAGTGAAGAAGACGTGTCCGGCATAGATATTCCTTTCAGTTGTTTTGGGCCCTGCCCAGGCGGAAGGCTTTTATGTTTGCCTCCGCTATCGCAGGATCTTTGGCGGCAAATTGGGCCGCAATGATATTCTCCAGTGTCTCCGCCTTGACCGGAAGGAAGGGCGATGAGGCTCCAACCATCACCATGTTCACCGCCCGGCTCAGGCCCGCCTCTTTTGCAAGCGCGAGGGCCTCCACGATACGCTGTACGGGAAGGGAAGCGATGGCGGTTTTAAGATCGTCAGGATCGGGATAGGCGGGAATATTGATAAAGGGTTCCGCCGCGGTGATGAGTGCTCCCTCCGGGGAGAGCCAGCCGACATAGCGGAGGCTTTCCAGCGGTTCCATGCTGATGATGAGATCCGCATTTCCCCGGGGAACAAGGTCGCCGGCGATGGGGCCGTCGCTGATGCGCA
Organism: Treponema sp.; assembly: GCA_031281925.1. Classification (GTDB taxonomy): domain Bacteria; phylum Spirochaetota; class Spirochaetia; order Treponematales; family Breznakiellaceae; genus JAIRNJ01. The sequence goes on from JAITES010000105.1 coordinate 5,168, forward strand.
GGTGCGCAAGCACAGCTCCCCCCCGCTGGGCCATGCCATGTACTTCGCTCTGCCTGACTCCAAGCCCTTCCGCTGCCGCCGCCTGGGCAATGATAGCGGCGATGGAGAGCACTCCCTGACCCCCCACGCCGGCCAATATACAATCACACTTCATAAGATCTCCGTTACGCTTTTTTTGCCTTGATGCGTTTACGCGCCGCTTCCAGACATTCCCGGCGGAATATCACTACCGAAAGTCCGGGATACTCTATCTCTTTCCGCAGAAGTTTTGCGTTTTCTTCCACAAGCTGTTTTTTTGTTTCCAGTACGA
>JAITES010000120.1 GCA_031281925.1 Treponema sp.
AAAATTATAAAATTGACGATTTAACGGGAAAGCAGGTTTTGTGTGTGGTAAATTTTCCCCCGAGGCAAATTGGCCCCGCAATTTCCGAGGTTTTAACTTTGGGTGTTCCTGATGATAAAAATGAATGTGTTTTAATAACACCCGATGCAGATGTCCCGCCTGGCGGAAGGCTGTATTAATATGAAACCGGTAAAAAAAGCGGAAGAAATGAATGTCAGGGAACTTGCCGCCTATATCGATCAGTCTGTTCTTAAGCCCGAATTTACCCAGGCGGAAATTAAAAAGTATATTCAGGAGGGGATTGAGTATGGATGCAAAACCGTCTGCATCAATCCGTCTTCCCTGAATATTGCGCGGGATCTTTGCAAGTCTGCGCATGTTTCTGTTCCCGGCATTTGTGTGGTTTGTGATTTTCCTTTTGGTTTATCAAGTACCGAATCAAAAGTAATGCAGATAGACGCAATTTGCAGGAACAACGATATAGATGATTTGGATATAGTTGCCAACTATGGATGGATTAGAAGCGGTATGTGGAAAGAGACGGAGACTGAAATCAGGAAAGTAACGGAGGCGGTTCACAAATACAACACTATCATAAAAGTGATATTTGAAACCGACGCGCTTGGTATGGATGAAGTTGCGAAAGCTACCGATATTGCCTGCAATGCCGGTGTGGATTTTGTAAAAACATCAACAGGATTCTATACCGGAGGGAAAAACACCGGGGCCTCGGTTGAAGTTATACAAGTCATGATGGATGCCGCCAAAGGCCGGTGTAAAATAAAGGGTTCCGGGGGAATCAGGGAACGTGAACATTTCCTGAAGCTTATTAACATGGGAATAGATCGTATGGGTATCGGTTACCGTTCGACTCCGGTTGTTCTTGGAATTGAAAAGGGATGAACTAACATCATGGCAAAACTGAAAACAGAATACATTGAAAAAATCTATTCAGGCTGGCTTGCAAAGATCATCGGGATACGGCTGGGCGCGCCCATTGAAGGCTGGACGTACCGGAAGATACAGAATGTGTACGGGGAGCTGGATCACTATCCGGTTGATTACCAGCTCTTTGCCGCGGATGACGACAGTAACGGTCCCCTGTTCTTCCTCCGGGCCCTTGAGGACGGGGAGGAGAAATTTAATTTGACATCTCAGGCGGTTGGAGAGGCTCTGCTCAACTATGCGCCCTTTGAGCACGGGTTTTTCTGGTGGGGCGGTTACGGTATTTCAACCGAGCATACCGCGTACCTTAATCTCCGTAACGGTATTCCGGCTCCCCGTTCGGGAAGTGTGGAACAGAACGGCCATGCGGTGGCGGAGCAGATCGGGGGGCAGATATTTATCGATACCTGGGGTCTTGTGTGTCCGGGGAATCCTGATCTCGCGGCGCGGTATGCGGAAAAGGCTGCCGGCGTTACCCACGGAGCTAACGGAATCTACGGCGGCGTCTTTATTGCCGCCTGTATCGCTCATGCCTTTGAAGAACGGAATATCCGCAGGATTATTGAAAAGGGGCTTTCCTATATTCCCGTAGATTGCGAGTACTCAAGGGTTGTCAGGGCGGTGATGGATTATAACGAAAAGAATCCCAAAAACTGGCGGGACTGTTTTGCCTACATACACGCCAATTTCGGCTATGACCGCTATCCGGGAAACTGCCATATCATTCCAAACACCGCAGTAATGATGTTGGGGCTTCTCTACGGTGAAGGCGATTTTTCCAATACCATAAACATTACCAATATGTGCGGCTGGGATACGGACTGCAATGTAGGGAATGTGGCAACGATCATGGGGGTGGTCTGTGGTCCGGGCGGCATTGATTATGAAAAATGGCGGAAACCGGTAAACGATTTTCTTGCCTGTTCCAGCGTCCTGGGTTCCATGAACATCATGGATATTCCCTACGGGGCCCTGTACATTGCCCGGCTGGCCTGGGCTCTTGCCGGGGAGGAATTGCCGGAACCGTACAGGGAAATTGCGGAATCCCGGATTGACAGTTGTCATTTCGAGTACCCCGGATCGACACATGCAATCCGGGTACGTGCGGAAGACGGCCGGGCCGGGCTTGAGGCGGAGCTTATCAATTCCGGTGAGGCGGCCCATTCGGGAAAACGGAGTCTCAAGGTTCATGTCATGCCCCTCATGCCGGCCGACAGGGTTTTTGTCTACAGGAAGACCCATTATGTTCCGGGGGATTTTCATGATTCCCGTTACGATCCCAGCTTTTCACCTCTGCTCTATCCGGGCCAGACCATACACGGCAGCGTCATGCTGCCTGAGTACGCGCACGCCGCACAGGTATCGCTTTACGTACATAATTCGGCAAACGACAGTATCATTACCGGTGAAAAAGTTACCCTGAAAAAGAATGAGTGGGCGGAACTTTCCTTCACCCTGCCTTCAATGGAAGGGGCGATCATTGATGAGGCGGGTTTTGTCTTTGACATGCAGGGAGAATCTTTTGCCCGTTTTGACCTTTCCTGTTTTATCGACGATCTCTGGTTTGAAGGGGAGGCCGATTACACCGTGGATCTTTGTCAGGCAAAGGAAGATTTTTGGAATCCTCTGCACCGGGAAATTGCCCAGTTTTCAAGACTCAAGGGTCTCTGGTATCTTGCAGACGGCTATGCGCATCTTTCCTGTGGGGATTTCGGCGAAGCCTATACGGGGCATCATGCATGGAAAGACTATGCCGCTTCATTTATCATCAAGCCTGTAACGGGTCATGATCACTATGTCAATGTACGGGTACAGGGGGCGATCCGTTCCTATGCCGCAGGTTTTGCCCGGGACGGAAGGCTGGTGTTTGCAAAGAATGAAAACCCCTACCGTATCCTTGCCGAAGTTCCCTTTGCATGGGAAGCGGGAAGGGACTACGCCATTACCGTTGCCGCCCGGGGTTCCCGTTTTACCGTGTCGGTAGACGGCAGGGAATACATTGTGTATACGGACAATGACAGGCCCTATCTTTCAGGCTGCATCGGTTTTTCGGTGCGGAATGGAAGCCATTGCGCGTACCGGATGATTACAGTCAGGCCGGAACCATCCGCCGAAAGCGCAGGCTGAGCCTGAACCGGGAGCTCCGTATGATGCGCCGGAAGTTCCGCTGCATGGCGCTCCTGTGAAACATGGATCCGCCCCCTTTTCACTTGGAAAAATTGCGGCGCAATGCGCCGTCCGTCCGTCTGGACAAAGCGGGCTTCCCTGTGCCATAATCGGCTATGGAAGCCCCGATAATATCCAGAAGTATTTTTCAAAACATCTCTCCGGTAGATCACCGGTATTCAATTTCAGAAAAGGAAGTTTTTGATTCCCTTTCCCCCTGGCTTTCCGAAGAAGCTTCAATCAAGTCCTGCGTCAGGGCGGAGATCTCCCTGGTCATTGCCCACCTCAGGATGCGCGGCAGGTTGACTGAGTCTGTCCGTTCGGAACTGGAAAAGGCCGCTTCTCTGGTAAGTCCCGCCCAGGTCTACGCCGAAGAAGAAAAAACTCATCACAATATCCGGGCGCTGGTGAATGTGCTTAAAACCAGAGTGCCGGAAGAAGCGGCTCCGCTGGTGCACCTGGGGGCTACCAGTGTGGATATTCTGGACACGAGTCTTGCATGGCGAATGAAGGGGGCGGCGCTGCAGGTCACAGTACCGCTGCTGGCAAGGCTGGAAATGCTGCTCTGCGATTTTGCCGAAAAAGAGGCGGAGACTCCCCAGGTGGGGCGCACTCACGGTCAGCACGCGGTGCCCATCACCCTGGGTTTTGCCATGGCGGAGTATGTTGCCCGGCTGGGCAAATCAATTCTGGAAATTGAAAGACTCGCAGGATTACTGAAGGGGAAACTTTCGGGGGCTGTGGGAGCCTATAACGCTACAAGCATGATCGTAAAAGATCCTGAGGAACTGGAGAGGCTCTACCTTGGCGAACTGGGTCTTGAGCCCTCCGAATATTCAAACCAGCTTGTCGAACCTGAATATCTTTTGCGGCTCCTTTTGGAATACAATGTTGCCTTCGGTATCATTGCCAATCTTGCCGATGATCTGCGTAATCTTCAGCGCAGCGAAATAGCCGAAGTTCGGGAAGGTTTCTCCGCCTCCCAGGTGGGTTCTTCCACCATGCCCCAGAAACGGAATCCCTGGAATTCGGAACATGTAAAGAGTTTGTGGAAGGCCTTTATGCCGCGGGTAACAAGTTTCTTCATGGATCAGATAAGTGAACATCAGCGGGATCTTACCAATTCGGCAAGTCAGCGTTTTATTGCCGATTATGTGGCGGGTTTCTGCATGGCGGCAAGCCGCATGAAAAGTGTCATCGAAGGTTTGAGTGCGGACAGGGAAAGGCTTGCGGCAAATCTGCGGGGCGGGAATATTCCCGGCGGTATTTTCGCGGAGCCTGCATATATACTGTTGGCGGAAAGCGGCGTTTCGGACGCCCATGAACTGATACGGAAGATCACATTAAAGGCGGAGAAGGAGAGGCTTTCCTTTGCGGCAGCCCTGTCCGGTGAGCCTGAAGTATTGACGCGTATCGGCGCCAAGATGCTGGAACTGGGGTTGATTAATTCAATGGCGGAAAAACTGCCTTTCTTTGAGCATCCTGAAAACTATTCGGGTCTTGCCGCAAAGAAGGCAAGGAGTCTTGCCCGGAAATACCGGGAATTAATGGAAAGGAGAACTTATGTTTAATGAAGCTTTATCTTACGATGACGTACTGTTACTGCCGGGCTATTCCGATATTCTTCCGCGGGACTGCGATATCAGGACTACTCTCTGCGCCGGGGTAAGTCTCAATGCGCCCGTCATATCCGCGGCAATGGACACGGTAACCGAGGAAGAACTCGCTATCGCCATCGCCCTGGAGGGAGGCGCGGGGGTTATTCACCGGAATCTTTCGCCGGAAGAGCAGACCCGGCAGGTTGCCGCGGTGAAACGCTACCTTAACTGGATCATTGATTCGCCTGTAACCGTTACGGTGGATGCGCATATACGTGATGTGCTGGCCCTGAAAGAAAAATACGGTGTGTCCGGAATGCCGGTGCTTGATGCGGCGGGGCATCTTGCGGGCATCATTACCGGACGGGATCTCCGTTTCTGCAGGGATGACAGTCTTTCTGTTGCCGAAGTGATGACCAGGAATCCGGTTACCATTACCGGCGTACCCACCGTGGAGGACGCCAGGGAAAAATTCGACAAACACCGGATCGAAAAACTTCCCATCGTGGACGGGGAGGGGAGGCTTACCGGTCTTGTTACCGTGAAGGACATGGAGAAGAACGCCAGTTTTCCCAATGCCGCCACGGATAAAACCGGAAATCTCATCGTGGGAGCGGCGGTTTCCCCCCAGGATTACAGACAGAGGCTTCCCCTGCTCAAAAATGCCAAAGTTGATTTTGTGGTGCTGGATACCGCCCACGGGGATTCAAGGAATGTGATGGAATCGGTGAAGGGGATAAAGAAGGAATTCGGCATTCCCGTGATCGGAGGGAATGTCGCCACCAGAGAAGGCACACGAAGGCTCATTGATGCCGGCGCCGATGCGGTAAAGATCGGTATAGGTCCCGGTTCCATCTGTACCACCCGCATCGTAGCGGGAACCGGAGTTCCCCAGTTTACCGCGGTTTGGGAATGTGCCGAAGAAGCCGCTTCTTCAAACATTCCGGTGATTGCCGACGGGGGAATCAAATTCAGCGGAGACATTGCAAAGGCTATCGGCGCGGGCGCTTCGGTGGTGATGATCGGTAACCTCTTTGCGGGGCTCAGAGAAGCGCCGGGAAACGAGATTATCTATGACGGCAGGATATACAAAGAGTACCGGGGTATGGGCAGTATGGGAGCCATTGCCAACGGTTCCGCAGACCGCTACCAGATGAGCAAGGACGAGGAACCCGTGCCCGAAGGCATTGAAGGCAGGGTACCCTACAAGGGCGAA
>JAITES010000186.1 GCA_031281925.1 Treponema sp.
GGTTGTTTTTGCCTTTCTCTGGATAATGATTGTTTGTGTTAATTGGGTAGGAAAGATGGTTCATGCCCTGGGCATGGACAAGGATGTACTGCCCCAAAATGAAGCGCCGAAAAATCCGGGCGGGGCGGTAAGTCCTGAAACAGCAGCGGCAATATCGGCCGCGGTAACGGAACACCGGAAGAAGAATATTTAGTGTCTGTCCGTAAAGTCGAATAAGTTAAGAGGAAAGAAGCCTTTTTAGTTTGCCTTCTGCTTCTTTGACTTATTCGACCGACTTGAAGCCGGGCTTTTATAAATAGTATAATGCCGCGTATCGATGGATACGGAACACGAAAAAGAAATAACCGAAAGCGAAGAATACCTCACCCGGCAATTGATAACATACATCGGAAACAAACGGGCGCTCCTTGATTTTATAGGCTCCGGCATAGATAAAGTCCAAAAAAGACTGAACAAAAACAGGCTTGATATGTTCGATGTTTTCAGCGGTTCCGGTATTGTTGCCCGGTATTTCAAACGGTATGCGGGGCTCTTAATTGCAAACGATCTTGAAAAGTATTCGGCAATAATCAATCAATGCTATTTATCAAACCGGGATGAATTGAACATCGGGGAGTTGAAGGAATGTTATGATGAAATAACCGCTTCTCTGTCCGCCGAAGAATTGCAAAAAGGCATGATCACCGAATTGTATGCGCCCAGAGATGAAACCAATATAGGGCCGGAAGACCGGGTGTTTTATACCCTGCGAAACGCAATGTATATTGACACTTCCCGGCAGTTGATTGAAAAAATGCCCGAAGCTTATCGCAAGTTCTTTATTGCGCCCCTTCTTTCGGAAGCTTCGATACACGCAAATACCTCCGGCGTGTTCAAGGGTTTTTATAAAAACAGGGTGACCGGTACCGGGCAGTTCGGCGGAAAAAACCGGGATGCCCTGCTCAGGATACGGGGCGAAATAAAACTGCCGTTTCCCGTATTCAGCAATTTCAATTCCCGGGTGATGGTTTATAACGGAGACTCCAACAGGATCGTCCGTGAAGCGCCGGAAGTGGATATTGCGTATCTCGATCCGCCGTATAACCAGCATCCCTACGGATCCAATTACTTCATGCTCAATTTGATTGCCTCTTATACATATCCTGAAAACATCAGTAAAATTTCCGGCATTCCCGAAAACTGGAACCGCTCAAATTACAACAGGGAAAATTATGCCGCTTCTTCATTGGCAGATCTGGCTGCCGCGGTCAAGGCAAAGTTTGTTTTGATTTCATTTAATTCTGAAGGTTTTATAGGCACGGCCGAAATGAAGGGCATGCTGGAGAAGCAGGGAAAAGTTGAAATGATGGAAAAAACATATAATACATTCAGGGGCAGCAGGAATCTTAAGGCCCGCGGGATACACGTAAAAGAATTTCTGTATCTGCTGGAAAAATAGACTCATTATCGAGCCTGTCCCAAAACCGGTTGAAATGCACCAAGGCTGAAGTTTTGGGGAAGCTTCTATTTTTTTCTTTTTTCAAACATTGCGAGGTAGACTCCGCCCAGCACCAGGACTGCTCCCAGCCATTGCAGGTACGAGAGACGTTCCCCCAGGACAAAGAAACCCGCAACAACCGTGACTACGGGGATCAGATTGATGAAGAGGGAGCTGGCCGAAATGCCGAGGTGCTTCATTGATTCGGCGTAGAACCAGTAGGCAAGGGCTGAACAGAAGAGGCCCAGAAATACCAGGTGGCAGATTACGGCGGGGCTTGCCTCTCCCCATGAGGGAATTTCAAAAAGGGCAAAGGGAAGGAAACCCAGAAAACCGAAGACCGACTGCCAGAACACGATGAACAGTTGGGAATGGCGGCCGAAGAGCGGACGGGTAAGGTAGCTGTAGACAACCCAGCTTACGGCGGCTCCGGCCATGCAGATGTAGCCCAGGGCGGTTTTCCCCGCGGCGGCAGTTTCGAGGGAGAATGATACCCTGGCGACAAGCCATACCCCGATCATGGAGACCATGGCTCCAATCCACTGGCGCAGTCCTCCGGGTCCTGCCGCGGTATTCCGTGTTTTGTTCCGGCGGAGGGAAGCGCCGAAAGATTCGGTGATGATCATCAGTACCGGAATGGCCGCGGTGATGATCGAAGCCTCCGACGCGGTGATGAAGGTAAGGCCGTTGTTTTCAAAGAAGAAGTAGAGAGTCACTCCGCTCAGGCCGGCCCCTGCGAGGAGGGGAATGTCCCGGCCTTCAAGTTTTTCATGTTTCATGCTGCCTGAGGAAAAGCGCCTGAGAACAAAGAGAAAAACCGTTGCCATGGCAAAACGCAGGACGCCGATGCTCATGGGCGGAAAAACTTCAACAGTGATTTTGGTGGAGATGAAGGAAAAACCCCAGAAGAGCATGCAGAGGATCGCAAGGATGAGGGCGGAAACATGTTTGTTCATGAAGCTTCGCTGCCTGTTTGGTGTAATGGATCGGCTTGAGACCGCATGGAGACATCTTACCTGTTTTTCAATTGAAAAGGAACACCTTATGGTATATACTTCAGAGCATACTAAAACCTGAAGGAGAGAATAATGATAGATTTATCAATCAATAGTGCGGTTATTGAGCGGAATGCGAAAAAGGCAAAGGAGCGGGGAGTAATTATCCCTACCCTTGCCCAGATGAAAGATCCCGGCAAGATTCCGGCCCCGGTAAAGGAACGGCTCGGGAAGACGGGGCTCTGGGATCTTGATCCGGTAAATCTTTTCCGGGTGAGCTGGAAAAATGAACCCAGGGAATCCGGGGGGCTTTACGGGGGGCCCAACTTCATAGAGCTGCCGAAGAAACTTACCGGTGTCGATGCCCGGATCATCTGCATGGTGGGAAAGTTTTTTCCCACAGGCTGTCACAAGGTGGGAGCCAGTTTCGGCTGCCTTGTGCCGCGTCTTGTAACAGGTCAGTTTGACGCCGCCGCCATGAAAGCCGCCTGGCCTTCAACGGGCAACTATTGCCGGGGAGGGGCCTTTAATTCCAGGCTGCTGGCGGTGGATTCCATCGCCATACTGCCGGAGGGCATGAGCCGGGAGCGTTTTGACTGGCTCAAGACAGTGGCCACCGAGATCATTGCCACCGCGGGAACCGAATCCAATGTCAAGGAAATTTTTGACAAGGTGCATGAACTCAAAGCCACCCGCAAGGATGTGATGATCTTCAATCAGTTTGAAGAGATGGGCAACTATCTGTGGCATTACAATGTTACGTCTTCCGCAATAGCCGAAGCCTTTGAGAGTATCCGCGGCAAAGACAGCAATTTTGCCGGCGTCTGTTTTACTTCGGGTTCGGCAGGAACTCTGGCGAGCGGCGACGCCCTCAAACAGCGTTATCCTTCAAGCAGGATCGCTGTCGGCGAAGCCCTGCAGTGCCCCACAATCGTCAATAACGGTTTCGGTTCCCACAGGATTGAAGGCATCGGGGACAAGCATATTCCCTGGGTGCACAACGTAAAGAATACCGACATGGCCATTGCCATTGACGATAATGACAGCATGGCTCTGCTCAGGCTCTTCAATGAAGAAGCCGGGAAAGAGTATCTGGTAAAGGAAGCCGGAGTTGACAGGAATACTGTTGAGAAGCTTGCCCTTATGGGAATTTCGGGCATCTCCAACATGCTCTGCTGCATTAAATTTGCAAAGTACTACGAACTGACCGAAAATGATGTGGTGGCAACGGTGCTGACCGATTCGGTTGATATGTACAGGAGCCGCATTGCGGAGCTTAGGGAGGAATTGGGCCCCTACTCAGGACTCAGGGCGGCCGGGGACTTTGAACGGAGCCTCATGGGTGAAAGCACGGACAACATGCTGGAGTTGACCTATGCGGAACGGAAGCGGGTGCACAATCTCAAATACTACACCTGGGTGGAACAGCAGGGAAGGACTTCCGCGGATCTCGATGATCAGTGGTATCATCAGGAAAAGAGTTTCCTCGGCGTTCAGAAACAGGCTGATGAGGTCGATGCCCTTATCAATGAATTCAATGAAAGAACGGGGCTTGTCAAATAATGAAAAACGTAAAAGGAGCGGTCTGCGTCAGGTGCGGCGCGGAACATGAAGCCGATGACAGTACCCTTACCTGCGTCAAGTGCGGAGGCATGCTGGATATAGTCTATGACTATGATTACATCAAAACCAGGCTGACCCGCAAAAAACTTACGGAACGGAAAGAATTTTCTCTATGGCGTTACATGGAACTGCTTCCCATTGAGGAAGATTCGAGGCTTTCGCCCCTGCGGGCCGGCTGGTCGCCGCTTTACAGGGCGGACCGCCTCGGAGAGCTTTTGGGAATTAAAACCCTTTACATAAAGGATGACGGTCTCAATCCAACCTCAAGTCTCAAGGACAGGGCTTCCGCAATAGCGGTGGTGCGGGCCGCTCATGCCGGCAAGGATACTGTCGCCTGTTCTTCCACGGGGAACGCCGCTTCTTCCCTTGCGGGCGGAGCCGCCGCCATGGGGCTCAAGGCCTTTATCTTTGTGCCCGAGCGTGCGCCCAAGGGAAAGGTGACTCAGCTTCTTATATTCGGCGCGCAGGTGATCAGTGTCAGGGGAAACTATGAGGAAACCTTCAGGATTTCCGCGGAGGCCATTGAAAAGTGGGGCTGGTACAACAGGAATGCTGCGATAAATCCCTATCTCATGGAAGGGAAGAAGACCGTATCCCTGGAGATTGCCGAACAGCTTGACTTCAAGGTTCCCGACTATGTGGCAATTTCCGTGGGAGACGGCTGTACCATAGCCGGGGTATGGAAGGGTTTTAAGGATCTTTATGCCATCGGCCTTATCGACAAACTGCCCCGGCTTATCAGCGTTCAGGCGGAAGGCTGCTGTCCGGTAAACCGGGCAATTGAAACGGGAAAACCGATTGAGTGGATGGATGAGAATACCATTGCCGACAGCATCGCCGTGGGAGTGCCCCGTAACGGAGACAAGGCCCTTATGGCAATACGGGAATCCGGCGGGATTACCGTCAATGTTTCCGACGAAGAGATACTTGAGACCATGAAAATTCTGGGGAAAAGCTGCGGGGTATTCGGCGAGCCTGCCGGTGTCGCGGGAACCGCGGGGCTGAGGAAGGCGGCCGGCCTTATTCCGGCGGACGCAACGGTGGTGTCGGTGGTGACAGGTAACGGGCTTAAGGACATTGTTTCCGCGCAGAAGACTGCCGGGGAACCCATGCTCCTGCCTCCCGACATGGACGCCCTCACGGAAGAATTCAAAAAAAGGAATATCATTTAGAGTTTATGTAAGGAGCTGGATGTGGACTACGCAAAGATCAAGGCTGCCGCAGAGGGATACAAGAAAGACATGACAGTATTTCTGCGGGATCTTATAAGGATTCCCGGCGAGAGCTGCGGCGAAAAACTTGTCATTGAACGGATTGTAAAGGAGATGAAGGAACTCTCCTTTGACAAGGTTGAAGTTGACAAAATGGGAAATGTCCTCGGCTGGATGGGGAAGGGCAGGACGCTTATCGCCTTCGATGCCCACATTGATACCGTGGGTGTAGGAGAGCGGGGCAACTGGAAATTCGATCCCTATGAAGGCTATGAAAACGATACGGAGATCGGCGGCCGCGGCGCTTCGGATCAGCTGGGGGGCATCGTTTCTTCGGTTTACGGTGCAAAGATCATGAAGGATGCGGGCCTGCTTTCCGATGAATACCGGGTACTGGTAACAGGAACAGTGCAGGAGGAAGACTGCGACGGTCTCTGTTGGCAGTATATCATCAATGAGGACAAGATCCGGCCTGAGTTTGTGGTAATTACCGAGCCTACCGACGGGCACATCAACCGCGGACAGCGGGGGCGTATGGAGATCCGGGTGGAGGTGAAGGGGATTTCCTGCCATGGCTCCGCACCCGAACGGGGGGACAATGCAATCTACAAGATGGCGGAGATCATCAATGAGGTAAAAGATCTTAACAACCGTCTTAAGGACGACGCCTTCCTTGGAAAGGGAACTCTTGCGGTGTCGCAGATATTCTACAATTCGCCTTCCCGCTGCGCCGTGGCGGATATGTGCGCCATTTCCATTGACCGGCGTCTTACAAACGGAGAGACTTACAAGTCTGCCATTGCGGAGATTGAGGCGCTTCCCGCTGTAAAAAAATATGCCGCCGCGGTAAGCATGTATAAGTATGACAGCGCAAGTTACACAGGGCTTGTGTATCCGACCGATGCCTTCTTCCCCACCTGGGTGACCCCCGAAGATCATAAAATTACCCAGGCAATGGCGGAAGCCTTCCGGGGCATGTACGGAGAGCCGGTGATCACGAAGTGGACTTTTTCTACCAACGGAGTTGCCATCATGGGAAGGGAAGGCATTCCCTGCATAGGTCTGGGGCCGGGGAAGGAGAATCAGGCCCATGCCCCGAACGAGATTACCTGGAAGGCGGATCTTGTTCAGTGCGCCGCGGTGTATGCGGCCCTGCCTTCGGTATATTGCAAGATGTGTCCATAAGGTAAATCAGCTTTATGGACAGACGCCAACAAGACAGATGGAGGAATGTAGATGAATATAATGTCTCAGTTTATAAAAAAACTTGATTCCCTGAAATTCGGCCCTTTGTACGGCGAAGATTTTTTTCTTACCTGGGAAAAATCGGCCGATGAGATTGCCGCGGTTTTTACCGTGGCGGATGCCCTGCGTTCCCTGCGGGAAAACAATATTTCCGCACGGGTATTCCGCAGCGGCCTGGGGATTTCGATTTTCCGGGACAACTCAACACGGACACGTTTCAGTTTTGCTTCGGCCTGTAATCTTTTGGGCCTTGCCGTGCAGGATCTGGATGAGGGGAAAAGCCAGATTGCCCACGGAGAAACGGTGAGGGAGACCGCAAACATGGTGTCCTTTATGGCCGATGTTATCGGCATTCGGGACGACATGTACATCGGCAAGGGAAACGCATACATGCATGCCGTTGCCGATGCGGTTAAAGAGGGCAACAGGGATGGTGTGCTGGAACAGCGGCCCACCATCGTGAACCTTCAGTGCGACATCGATCACCCTACCCAGATCATGGCCGACATGGATCATATCATTCATCATTTTGGGGGTGTGGAAAATCTGCGCGGCAAAAAAATTGCCATGACCTGGGCCTATTCGCCTTCCTACGGGAAGCCTCTTTCGGTACCCCAGGGCGTGGTGGGACTCGCTACCCGTTTCGGCATGGAGGTGGCTCTTGCCCATCCTGAAGGCTACGAAATCATGGAAGATGTCGAAAAGATTGGAAGGGAAAACGCCGCCAGATACGGCGGGAAGTTCAGTAAATCCGCTTCCATGGCGGAAGCATTCGAAGGCGCCGATATTGTTTATCCAAAAAGCTGGGCCCCCTTCAGGGCAATGGAGAGACGGACGGAACTTTACAGCAACAATGATTTTGACGGCATCAAGGCCCTGGAAAAGGAACTTCTCGCCCAGAACGGATCCCACAAGGATTGGGAGTGCAGCGAAGATTTAATGAAGAAGACAAAAGACGGCAAGGCCCTCTACCTCCACTGCCTCCCCGCGGACATCAGCGGTCTGAGCTGCAGGGAGGGGGAGGTAGCAGCATCGGTATTTGACCGTTACCGTGTTCCGCTTTACAAGCAGGCAAGCTACAAACCTTATATCATTGCCGCCATGATCTTCCTTTCAAAATTCAGGGAACCGCAGAAACTGCTTTCTGAACTTGAAGGGAAAAACAGGGCCCGTGTCGCGTTGTAAGTTCCGAATATCCGTCTTATGAACCATGCGGAGGGCGCCCCTGTTGTTGTTATCGCGGCGCTGCATTTTGAGAAGGGGCCCGAGGCCGTCCCCCTGGGCGCCGCCTGTATCGTATCGGCCCTCAGGGAGCGCTTCGGGGAGAAAATTTCCGTGTCTCTCCGCGAGGGATTTGCATCGGAAGGCTCCGCTTTACTCGTTGAAAAGATAAGCGCCGCATGCCCTGATGCGGCGGGCTTTTCCCTCTACAGCTGGAACCGCAGTATCTGTGTTGCGGCCGCAAAAGAAATTCGTAAACGTTTCCCCGGAATATTTCTCTTCTGCGGCGGCCCGGAAGCAAGCGCCCTTCCCGCAGGATTGCTGTTGAAGGAAGGCGGCCCCTTTGACGTCGTAGTCGAAGGGGAGGGGGAACGGAAGGTTCTCTCTCTTGTTGAGGAGAGGTTTTTTCCGGGAAAAGAACTTTCGCCCCGCGCCCCATTGCCGCTCACAAAATCTCTGCCTTACGGAGACAGTCTTGAATCCCTGCCTTCGCCCTGGCTGGACGGGACGCTTAAGATCGGCGAATCTTCTACCGTGCTCTGGGAGCTTACCAGGGGCTGCCCCTATGCCTGCGCATACTGTTACGAGTCCAGGGGAGACAGGAGGCTCAGACATTTCGGTGAAGAGAGGCTCCTTGAAGAACTTAAAGTTTTTGTCCGTGCGAATGTTCCCTATGTGTTTGTGCTCGATCCTACTTTCAATATCGAAAACAAAAGGGCCCTGAAAATTCTCGATATGATCCTTGCCGAAAGCAGAAAGGCTGAAGAGGAGGGCCTCCGCGCGGATACCCACTGGCATTTTGAAGTGCGCGCGGAACTTGTCGGCAGGGCGCAGGCAAGGCGTTTTGCCGGACTCGGCGCTTCGCTGCAGATAGGCCTCCAGACCGCGGACAGCAGTATCTCTGCGCATCTTGGACGCGTGCTGGACAGGAAGGCATTCCGCCGGGGCATCGATATCCTTAACGCGGAAGGGGTTGTCTTCGGGCTGGATCTTATCTACGGTCTCCCCGGCGACAGCCTTGCCTCTTACAAGAGGAGCCTTGACTTTGCCCTCTCGCTCTATCCCAATAATCTGGATCTCTTCAGACTTTCCGTGCTCCCCGGTACAGCCCTCCGGGACTGGTCAGGACAGCTGGGGATGGAGATTGAAGAGGAGGCGCCCTACATGGTTCTGGGAACAGGAACTTTTTCCGCGGGGGATCTTGAAAAAGCGGAGTCTCTTTCCGGGGGGACGGATATCTTTTATAACCGGGGGAGGGCGGTGCCATGGTTCCTGCAGGCCCTGAAACCCCTTAAAATGAAACCTTCTGTTTTTCTGGAAACCTTTACAGAGTTTCTGTTAAGCCGCAGTGGAAAACCGGAGGATATGAATTCAATTCAGATAGAAGAACTGCAGCTTTCCTGGCTCGAAACCTGTTACCGGAAGTCCGGAAAAGACATCCTGTTTCCCGCATTAAGGGATATTATCCGCTGTCACGGCGCGCTGAGCCGCGCCCTTGCAGAAGGACTGTCAACCGTGCTCGATCTTGAATACGATCCCGATGAACTGCTTAAAGCCGGAGATCCGGAAAGCTTTGTCCCGGCGCTCAAAAAAAAGAAACGCCGTGTGCGGATCTTTCCGGGACCCCGCGGGCCTGAAATACGCTGAAATACCTTGGCGCTTCAGGGAAAATAATTTAGAATTACGATCATGGCGGAAACAGGCAGGCCCTGCTCGCAGATGAACACGTGCCATGGTTTTATCCTTCACAGTTACGCGGATCTCCGCAGGAACAGGCTCTACATTCTCGGCAGGCTTGCGGACGGACATTCGTTTGCGGTATCCGTGTCCCGCTGGCGGCCCTATATTCACATCTACGAAAGCGACAGGGAAAAAGTTTCCCTGCTTTTGCGGCAGTTTTCTTTTCAATGCCTGGACTCGGATCTGGAAGACTTTTTCGGAAAAGAGATCCTGCTCCGTCTTGAGTTTTCCCGCTATGCCGAGCGTTCCCAGGCGGCAAAACTGATTGGAGAAGCCGGCATCCCCAGCCCCGACGGAGACGCAAAGCCCCAGGCTCTCTACCTTTCGGAACGGCATATACGGGGGCCCGTGGAGATCCGCGGCGAGAGCCGGCCGGGCCGGCGCATTGATTTTGTGTTTGCCGATCCTGAACTCAGCACTATTCCTGCCGATTTTGGAACGAGGCCCTGGCCCCTGCGGATAGCATCCATCGACATTGAAACCGATACTAAAACCAATGCTGTCAGGGCCATAGGCATCGCGTGGACGGACAGCCTCCTTCTGCCCTCAGGAACGCAGCGCGAAACCGCCGGAGCAGAAGGCCGCCTGGTCAGAGTGCTGTGCCCCGCGTCCGCTGCAGGCAGGGAAAATTCAAAAGGCCTGGTCTTTCATCCTGATGAAAGATCCCTGCTTGCCGCTTTTTTGGATGATATCCGCAGTATAGATCCTGATGTGCTTACAGGCTGGAATTTTCTGGAATTCGATTACAGAATTCTTTCGGAACGCTGTGCCGGAGCGGCTCTGCCTTTTACCCTGGGAAGATCCGTTGAAGAGGCAAAGTATTTTGCAGGCGACAAACAGGGAACGGATTATTTCAGGCGGCGGGGACGTTCCTCCGCCGCCCTGGTACCCGGCCGCCAGGTGATAGACGCATTGCGGGTACTCCGGGCCGGCGGCCGGGATATGCTGGGCAGCAGTGACAGCGGCGAAAGTACGCTTGCGGACTTCAGTCTTGAGACGGTAGCCAGATCGGTGCTGGGAGAAGGGAAGACCAGTATAGCTGAAAACGAAAATGTTTTTTCCAACGGCGAAGAGAAGATAGCCGCGCTTGACAGACTTTATGCTGAAGATCCGGAACGTTTCGGGGAATACTGCCTCCGGGATGCGGAACTGGTGACAGGGATTCTGAAAAAGACAGGACTTTTCCGCTTGACGGCGGAACGGGCCGTGCTTACCGGCGTGAGTCTGGACAAGGCCTGGACCAGCGTGGTGAGTTTTGAACGCATATACGGAATGGAACTGCGCAAGGCCGGCATTGCCCCGCCGCCGGATGATCCTGAACGTAAAGTTTCCGGCGCGGCAGGCGGAACCGTTCTTGATCCGGCGCCGGGACTCTTTGAAAACATCGCAGTCTTCGATTTCCGCAGCCTCTATCCGAGTATCATGAGGACATTCAACATCGATCCTCTGTCACATGCACGAGCCGCCGAAGGCGGCGCCGTACAACCAACTTCCTTACGCTCGCGGCCCGAAGGGACGCATGCGCGAGCCGCCGAAGACAGCTTGATTACCGCACCCAACGGCGCCGCGTTTTCCCGTGAGCCGGGGCTGCTCCCCGCTCTTGTCGGAACCTATTTTGCCCAGCGGCGGAAGGCGCTGGATGAAGGCAACGAGACAGCCGCCCAGGTTTACAAGATCCTGATGAACAGTTTCTACGGGGTTCTGGGAACCGCCTCCTGCCGTTACGGCCGCACGGAACTTGCCGGAGCGATCACCTCCTTTGCCCGCAAATGGCTTTTCCTTTCCCGCGACTGGTTTTCCGGAAAAGGCCGCCGTGTACTGTACGGCGATACGGATTCCCTCTTTGTTGAAACCGGCCTCACGGACGAAAGTGAATACGGTAACTTTGATTCCCTCTGCAAAAATCTTGCCGCCGAGCTTAACGGTTTTCTTGCGGAGAGAATCAAAGAAGAATACGGGCTTGAGTCCTTTATCGAACTGCGTTTTGAAAAGGCCTACCGCCGTTTTCTCATTCCACATCTCCGGGGAGCGTTTCAGCGCGGCGGAGAGGCAGAAGCCAAAGGCCGGGCCAAGGGTTACGGTGGCTACCTTCTGCTTCCGGACGGATGCTGCAGGGTAGAGGTAAAGGGCATGGAGGCGGTGCGCAGTGATTCTACTTCCCTTGCCCGGCGGCTGCAGCTTGAGCTTCTGGAGTTGGTGTTTTCCGGAAAAGGCGAAGAAGCCTTTAACGCCAGGCTCAGGGAAACCCTGCATCTTTTGCGCGGCGGAAAACTCGACGCGGAACTTGTGTACCGCAAGCGCCTTACCCGGCCCCCGGAAGCCTACACCGCTTCTACTCCGCCCCAGGTCAAGGCGGCGCGGCTTCTGGGCTGGAAGGGACGGCGGGGGAGGGTAGAGTATGTGTGGACAAAAAACGGCGCCGAACCCCTGAGTCTGCCCCACGGATCCCTGGACTACGAGCACTACGCGGAAACCCAGGTTATCCCCGTGGCCCTCTCCATTGCTGCGGCCGCTCACTGGAATCTTTCCAAAACCGGTCTCACTAAAGGCTGGGAGGAAGGACAGATTGAACTTGAGTTTGATGCCGGTGTATAATCGGCAATAATGAACAACAGCAGAAGTCTGCCTGACAGCAGCAATTTGCCTTCCGAAAATCCCATGGGAACAAGACCGGTCGGACCTCTTCTCCTCTCCATGTCGGCGCCCATGATGCTCTCCATGATGGTGCAGGCCCTCTACAAC
The DNA here is from genome assembly GCA_031281925.1 of Treponema sp. Classification (GTDB taxonomy): domain Bacteria; phylum Spirochaetota; class Spirochaetia; order Treponematales; family Breznakiellaceae; genus JAIRNJ01. The sequence continues at coordinate 12,255 of JAITES010000186.1, forward strand.
ATTGTCGACAGTATTTTTGTCGCACAGATAGGAGAAAATGCCCTTACCGCCGTTACGATGGCGGCTCCCGTACAGTTTCTGATGATCGGTATCGGCATCGGTACCGGAGTAGGAGTAAATGCACTGCTCTCCCGGAGTCTTGGAGAGCGGAATTTTGAAATGGTCAACAAGAGCGCTGTCAACGGCCTCTTCCTCGTGTGGGTAAGCAGCGCCGTGTTTATGATCCTCGGCTGGTTTTTAACCGATTTTTATTTCCGTACCCAGTCGGACATCGAAGAAATTCTTCGGTACGGGAAAGATTATCTTCTGGTAGTTACCCTCTGTTCATTCGTTATTTTTAATCAGGTTACCTTTGAGCGGCTTCTCATCTCCACCGGAAAGACATTCTATTCGATGATCTCCCAGGGCGCCGGAGCCCTTACCAATATCATTCTGGATCCGATTATGATCTTCGGCCTCTTCGGTTTTCCCCGGATGGGGGTGAGGGGCGCTGCCATCGCCACCGTGGCGGGCCAGCTTGTGGGAACATGCATCGCCATGTATTTCAATTTCGCAAAGAACCATGAGATAAAGATTTCTTTCCGGAACTTCAGGCCGGAATGGAAGATCATCCGTTCCATATATTCCGTAGGCATACCTTCGATACTGATGCAGTGCATAGGTTCCGTCATGAATTACGCCATAAACAGAATCCTTATCACCTTTACGCCGACTGCCATTGCCGTTTTCGGCGTTTTCTTCAGGGTGCAGAGTTTTATCTTCATGCCGGTTTTCGGCCTTAACAATGCCATGGTTCCCATCGTGGCGTTTAACTACGGCGCGCGGAACAGGAAACGCATCATCAAGACCATCAAACTCAGCCTCCTCTATGCAGGCTGTATCATGTTTTCAGGTTTCATACTTTTTCAGTTCTTTCCCGGGCTCCTCTTGAGGATGTTCAACGCCACGGAAGAAATGATGAACATAGGGATCGCCGCCTTCAAGATCATAAGCCTCATCTACATTTTTGCGGGTTTCTGCATAGTGGTGGGTTCGGTATTTCAGGCTCTGGGGAACGGCATCGAAAGCCTCTTTGTCGCCATCGGGCGTCAGCTTGTAGTCCTCCTCCCCGCGGCATGGCTCCTCTCCCTCACGGGGAATGTAAACTCAATCTGGTGGTCTTTCCCGATTGCCGAATGTATATCCCTGGCCCTCAGCATATTCTTCTTTTGGCAAACCTACACAAAGAAGATAAAACCCCTGCCCTGAAATTATGATCCTGCCGGATCATCTGATTCCCTCATTTTGGAAAAGCATAAATTTTTCAACAAAACAGTATTCCTCATAATTTCCTCACAATGTTATGCTACACTTTGCCTGACAAGGGAGAGTAAAAGGCTTTATGACGACAGAAGATACTTGTGTGAGGACAATCCGCATCGGCGGCATGAGCTGTGTGAACTGTCAGAACCGGATCGAAAAGCAGCTTAAAAGTACAGCGGGCATTGAGGAAGCGTCCGTCAGCTACAATACCGGAACGGCAAGGGTGAAGTATAAGAGTTCGGTGATCGGCTTCCATGAAATTACCCGAATCATCGAAAAACTGGATTACAGGGTGTTTGAAGATCAGGACGCCGGGGAAACTTCGCCCGGTTCCGGCCGCCCGGTGTCCGGGATGGACATGGCCGGGACACTGATTATCATCCTCGCCCTGTACATGATCCTGCGCCGCCTCGGTATATCACGCATCGCGTCGGCCTTTCCCCTGGCGGAAGCCGGCATGGGTTACGGCATGCTCTTCATCATCGGCCTTGTTACCTCCGTTCATTGCGTCGCCATGTGCGGCGGCATCAATCTTTCACAGACACTGCAGAAACATGGGCAGGGGACCGGAGTTCCCAAAGTCCGCAGCCGCCTTGCCCTTCTCGTACCAAGCGCGCTCTACAACGGCGGCCGTATCGTCTCCTATACTCTTGTGGGAATTTTGGCCGGCGCGCTCGGTTCGGTGATAAGCGTATCGGGACGTTTTCAGGGGGCCGTTCAGCTTATTGCCGGAATATTCATGGTGATTATGGGCATCAACATGCTCGGGTTTTTCCCGGCCCTGAGGCGTTTCAATCTCCGCATGCCGAAATTTTTTGCGGGTAAAATAGACAAAGAGAGAGAGGCCAACAGTAATCCTCTGTTCATCGGGCTCCTCAACGGACTCATGCCCTGCGGCCCCCTGCAGGCCATGCAGTTGTACGCGCTGTCCACGGGCAGCCCTGTTGCAGGCGGCGTTGCAATGTTCCTGTTCAGCGCGGGAACCGTTCCCCTTATGTTCGGCCTTGGCGCATTGAGTTCTCTGTTGAGCGGATCATTCGGGCATGCCTTTTCCGCAAAGGTGATGAAGATTGGGGCCGTCCTCGTCAGCGTTCTCGGGCTTACCATGTTTACAAACGGCTGGAGCCTCTCCGCCCTGCCGGATCCCCTTGATACGCTTGCCGGTTTTTTAAGGCCCTCCGGTACGCAATCCGCTTCCGCCAGCGCGTTCACACCCCTTATAGAAAACGGTGTGCAGGTTATCAATTCCAGCCTGAGAAGCGGCGGCTATCCGGCAATCACGGTGCAGGAAGGCATCCCGGTAAAATGGACGATCGACGCGCCGCAGGGAAGCATAAACGGCTGCAACAACAGAATGATCATCCGTGAATACGGCATAGAGCACCGTTTTACGCCCGGAGAAAACATCATCGAATTCGTCCCGAAAAAAACAGGCAGATTCGCCTACAGCTGCTGGATGGGAATGATACGGAGCAGTATCACTGTTGTCGGGAAAGGCGGGACCGCGGTTCCCGAAACAGAGGCCGGTATCAGCCCCCAGCCGGCGGGAGTGGACATAGAGGCGGACAGCGTCGCCATAGCCGAAATGAACGGCGAAGGCTGGCAGACGGTAAGGATAGATCTCCGGGACGAAGGCTTCGATCCGGCAATCATCGTGGTGCAGAAATTCGTACCGGTTGCATGGACCGTCAATAACGATTCCCTGGACAAGGGGAATGGCGGCCTCATCGTTCCGGCATACTATGCGCGGGTGGATATAGACCAGGGGGACAATGTCATCCAGTTCATGCCCGCCGCGGATTTTGATTTTTCGACCAGGGACAATGTTTTCTACGGTTATGTCAAGGTAGTTGACGACATTGCCTCCGTTGATATTGAAGCCATAAAAGCCGAAGCGGCGGAAGCGGAAACACTTATCTACCCGGACGCGTGGTTTGAACAGGCAAGCGCGGGGGCAAGTTGTCACTAGTATCCAAATATGACTCGAAGAAGATGTAGAAGGAGATGTATATGAAAACAAAAATTGGAATGACAGTCTTGATGCTGCTTACCGCCGCGCTGGCATTCGCGCAGAACGGCCTCAACACGGTAAAGCCGGTAATCAGCGATCAGGATCTGGTTATCAACATTGACGAGATAACGGAAAACGCCCTTTTTTATCCTGTGGATATCGGCGGAACCCGTGTAGAAGTATTGGCGGTCAAGGCTCCCGATGGTACAATACGGACGGCTTTTAATACCTGCCAGTCCTGTTACCGTTCAGGCCGGGGTTTCTACAAACAGCAGGGCACGGTACTGGTCTGCCAGAACTGCGGCAAACGTTTCAGGATGAGCCAGGTTGAAGTCCGTTCCGGCGGCTGCAGTCCTGTTCCCATCTTCAAGGATGATAAAACGGTAAGCGGAAACACCATTACAATCAGTCAAGAATACCTGGCCAAGGCTCGGGATATTTTTGCCCGCTGGAAGAGAACTTAGACGGAGAATACGGCATGGAAAATCAGACATTGAGCATCGGGGGCATGACCTGCGCGGCCTGCGCCCAGCGGGTAGAAAAGGCGATTCGCAAACTGGAAGGCATTGAAACCGCCTCGGTAAACCTCGCCACGGAAAAGGCAACTGTGGTCTACGATCCGCAGAGAGTACGGATCGGGGCAATCAGGGAAAGCATAGAAAAAGCCGGATACAAGGTTCTGGAATTTTCCGGGAAGGGCGCGCCTGACGAAGACAGGCTCAGAAAGGAAAAGGCGATAAAGGTTCTAAAGACCAAATTTATTATAGCCGTTTCCTTTGCCCTGCCCCTCCTGTATATCGCCATGGTGCCGATGATTAAAGTTGTAGCGCTGCCTTTCCCCAGGGCTCTTGCGCCCATGAATTTTCCCCTTATCTACGCGCTCGCAGAACTTCTTTTGGTTATCCCGGTCATCGCCGTGGGTTACCGGTTTTATACGGTCGGTTTCAGAGCGCTCATACAGCGCAGCCCCAACATGGATTCTCTCATTGCCGTCGGTACCACGGCCGCGGTTGTATACAGTATCTATAATATTTTTCAGATAGCCCGGGGAGATTTCAACGCGGTAGACGCCCTCTACTTTGAAACCGCCGGAGTGATCATCGCCCTCATCCTTCTCGGTAAAACTCTTGAAGCTGTCTCCAAGGGAAGAACCAGTGAGGCGATTAAGAAACTCATGGGCCTGGCGCCCAAAACGGCGATCATTATCCGGGACGGATCTGAACAGGAGATCCCGATTGACGAAGTCGAAAGGGGAGACGTGATCGTTGTAAAGCCCGGCGCAAAAATTCCCGTGGACGGAGTTGTGCTTGAGGGAAACACTTCCATTGATGAATCAATGCTTACGGGCGAAAGCATGCCTGTTGACAAAAAGTCTGGCGACATGGTGTATGCCGCTACGATCAACACCAACGGTGTCATCCGGTTCAAAGCGACAAAGATCGGCAGCGATACTGCTCTTGCCCAGATCATCAAACTGGTGGAGGACGCCCAGGGTTCAAAGGCGCCCATAGCCCAGCTTGCGGATATTGTTTCAGGCTACTTTGTTCCGATTGTCTGCGCCATTGCCCTTGTCGCCGGAATCGCCTGGTTTGCCGCGTCTTCGGCGGGCCTCGTTACCCTGCCCCCCGGAAAGTCCCCGCTTGAATTTTCCCTTACCGTTTTTATCTCCGTGCTGGTCATCGCCTGCCCCTGCGCCCTGGGACTGGCCACGCCGACAGCAATCATGGTGGGAACCGGCAAGGGCGCGGAGAACGGCATTCTGATCAAGGGCGGCGAGGCTCTGGAGACCGCCCACAGGATACAGACAATCGTCTTCGACAAAACCGGAACCATTACAGAAGGCAAGCCTGAGGTGACAGATATTCTGCTAAACGGGGGGAGAGCCCCCCGCGCTCCGGCCCCGCTGGGCGGGTCCTCAGCTGCCCCCCCTGTGGGGGAGGGCCCCCGCAACGCCCCCCCCGCCGCGGAGGACGTACTCCTTCAAATTGCCGCCTCTGTCGAAAAGGGAAGCGAGCATCCGCTTGGACAGGCGATCGTAAAATCCGCGGAAGAGCGGGGGTTTGAATTGTTCAAGGCCGAAAATTTTGTTTCCCTTACAGGCCGCGGCATCGAAGCCTCTGTCAACGGAAGCATCGTATTGGTCGGGAACCGCAAACTCATGGAAGAGCGGGGCATAGATCTGATCTCCATGGAGAGCGACTCGGATCGCCTTGCCGGGGAAGGCAAGACACCGATGTATGCGGTTATCGATAATACACTGGCAGGAATTGTGGCGGTTGCCGATGTGCTCAAGAAGAGCAGCAAGGCTGCCATTGAGAGACTTCACAGCATGGGAATAGAAGTTGCCATGATCACGGGAGACAACAGGAAAACTGCGGCCGCCATCGCAAGACAGGTGGGCATAGACAGGGTGCTTGCGGAAGTGCTGCCCCAGGACAAAGCAGCGGAAATAAAAAAACTGCAAACCGAAACATGCAATCATCGCAATGTAGTTGCGATGATAGGGGACGGGATCAACGATGCCCCGGCCCTCGCCCAGGCCGACATCGGCATTGCAATCGGAAGCGGCACCGACGTGGCGATGGAGTCCGCGGATATTGTACTCATGCGCAGCGATCTCATGGATGTGCCCACGGCCATAAACTTAAGCAAACGGACTATCCGCAACATCAAACAGAATCTCTTCTGGGCCTTCGGTTACAACGTCCTGGGAATACCCATTGCGGCAGGAGTACTGTACCTCTTTGGAGGCCCTCTCCTCAACCCGATATTCGCCGCAGCCGCCATGAGCATGAGTTCCGTATCGGTACTGAGCAATGCCCTCAGGCTCAAGCGTTTCAAAGCATAAAAAGGAGTGTGATTTAACGAAAGCGGCGATACCGCCGCTTTTTATAGGAGTGTATACATGAAAAAGACAGCGTTTAACGGAATCGTCCGGAAACTTCGGCTTCCCGGACAAAAACTTCTTAAAAGCCTTTTGCCGGCCGCATTTCTTGCCGCTACGGCGGTATCCTGCGGGAATCTGGACGTAGTAGGGAAAGATTCGGTTTCGTCCTTTGACAAGCTTCTTAAAACAGGTTCCGTTACCCTCGCAAAAGACGAAGCCAATAGCGGCTGGTCGCTTACCGCTCCGGATTCGGTTTCAAAATTCATCTGGAGCAGGAACTATGCGGAAAGCCCCCTCTATGATGTGATGATTGCCTTTGAGTCAGGGCCATTTATCGATGCGGGCCTGAAACCCGGCATGCTGCCTGAGGGCTACACCGTTTCCGGAAACATGATCGTGGTGGGCGCCAAACTGGGGGAAGAATCCCTTGCGTATTCCGGAGAGGTAACGCCCATTGCGTCCTATGAACAGATTGTAAAACTCAAGCGGAACAGCATAGGCTATCACGGCGCCATGGATCATTACGGAGTGAATCTGGGAGGCGGCAACCTCTTTGAATGGGCCAAGGACATGGGCACAAATGACAAGGACATCGTTTTTGTCCTTAACCCAGAACCCTTCATTGCCGCGGGAGTTGATCCTGACAGAATCAAGGGCTGGGCCTTTTCAAAGGTAACGGTAGACGACGCCAACGGCAAGCCGGTGCAGGTAGACAAGATACTCAAGCCTTTCGATCTGCAGTAGTGTCTTGACATCTTTCAAGCTGTGGGCAGCGGACTCAAGACCGGAACAAGAATATTTTACCGCAGCGTGTACGAACAGTAGTTTCCCCCGTTTGACAGATTCCCTCTGTATAGGCACAGGACAAAGGTTGACCCCCGTGTCTATATTATATGTGGATCCATGAACCTTCCTGCTTCTCCATGGTAAGCTTTGGCACAGCTTGTATTTCCTTCCGGTATACGGAGTTATGCGAAATTGCCCGGAAATTTATTACAAAATATGCTAAAAAAATTTAAAAAGGTACTCGACAAGCCCTTTTCTTTATAGTATACTGAAATGTATGAAAAACAATACAC
>JAITES010000059.1 GCA_031281925.1 Treponema sp.
CAAGTGCCGAAAAAATCGCTGCCATTGTCATTACTTTGGCAATTTTCTTCATCTTGATCCTCCTAAAAAATATATGTTTATACATTGCTGTATAATGTCCATGGTTAATCTTGACTACAAATATTTCCACATCGTATCACCCCGCCAGTTTTTTGAACAGCTCTTCAAACAGTCTGTCCCGGTTAATATGATACACATAGCGGTAAAGGTGCCGCCGGGGATCGATGCTCCAGTGGTGATCGTATTCGGGGATGGGGCTGGGTTCCAGCCTGTCCTCCATATAGTCCCCGTCGAGGAGCCAGCCCACGGTGCATACGTCCCAGATAACCCTCGTCCAGGTGGGGATGCCCGAATCGTGAATGGCGGCCTTTGTTGTTACATCGACAAGGTAATTGCAGAGTTCGTTTTTGCCACGCAGCCAGTGCTCCAGTTCCGGGCCGCTGGTTGCAAATTCCGTTACCACTCCGCTGCAGGGAAGCTGCACCAGAGCGGCGCCGCAGCCAAAGACGACCCGGGCCGCGGCCACATCCTGGCTAAGGTTAAACTCCACGTTATTGATCCAGTGCAGGGCATTGCCGCCAAGCCAGATGATGACGATTCTGTCGATTATCTCAGGCTTCAAAAGGATTGCGGAGGCTACATTGGTAATGGCTCCGATGGCAATAACATAGAGGGGCTTATCCGCGGAGTATTTCATCGCCAGTTCCGCCAGATCCCTGGCCGCTTCGGAATCTACAGGCTCCGTTTCCGAAGGGAGGTATGTTACCGAACCGCGCTTTACCAGGGGTTTAAGATCGTCCCGTTTCATCAGGGTAAGCACGTTGAAGATCTCGTTATAGCTCTTTTCCATGCCGTCCGCGGGGCTTGAGGAATTCTGATTATAGAAGGGAGCCGCATAGATCCCCTTAAGGACAAGTTTTTCCGGGGACTTAATCAGAAATGCCAGGGCAAACTGATCGTCAATCTCGTTGTAGGTGTCGGTATCAATGATCACATCCACCGGACCGGAGGGCTTTTTCAGACGGCGGATTAGCTTTTCGTTTGCCGCTTCTCCGGGGCCCTTAACGCTCACCACTTCCCGAATCTGTTCCGCCGTAAAACTGAATCCTTCCATTTTGACAATCCGTCCTTTGCCCTTTTCCAACCAAAGATATTTTAGTAAATATTTATATAATTTACTAAATATTTTTCTTTTTAGTCTATTTATTATCACCCTGTTTTTAACGACTGTCAAGTGAATTTTGAAGATTTTTTTGAATTTTATGTGAAATTCTTATTTTTCAAAATAAAGGCTTGAATATTTACTAAAATTTACTAGAATAACCCCTTCTTTTATTGACAAGCCGCTTCTCTGCGCTATACAATGGACTATGTGTCCCTCGTCTGTCCGCAAAGTAACCGACTTTGTGGACAGACTCTATATACGCCGCAAGGAGCGGCTTGTGCATGGCAACCCGTATTACAGACATCGCAAAGGCGGCGGATGTTTCTCCTTCTGCCGTCTCCCTGGCCCTGAACAACAAGTCGGGTGTATCCGGGGAAGTAAGGCAGCGGATCATGGATATAGCCAGGGATCTGGGCTACCGTTCCGCGTCCTCAGGCTCTCAGCAGGCGGGGAACATCACCATCAAGCTTCTCAAGATTGCCAAACACGGCCATATCGTAAACGAGCGGCATAACGCCTTCATTACCGAATATCTTGAAGGCATCGAACGGGGAACCAAGAGGCATAACTACAAGCTGGAGGTTTCCTTCTTCAACAAGACGCCGGTGGAAGAGATAGTCGATGCGGAACTCCGTTCCCAGGATCAGAGCAAGGCCGGCGGGCTTATCGTTTTGGGCACGGAACTTTCCGCCCATGAACTCAACTTCTTTACGGTCCTTTCCCGGCCCATGGTATTCATCGATACCTACTGCCCCCTGGCGGTCTTTGACTGTATAGACATGGACAATACGGACGGGGTTTTCCGCTCCATACAGTATCTCTACCAGATGGGACACCGGAGCATAGGGCTGGTAAAATCCAGCTACGAGACGCAAAATTTCAAAATGAGGGAAGAGGGTTTCCGGGAGGCCATGGATTATTTTTCCCTGCCGGTACAGGAAAAATTCATTATCAGCATCGATCCTGCCTACGAACAGGCGGCGGCCGATATGGATCGTTTTCTTGATGAAAACAGGGGCGTCCATCTTCCAAGCGCATTTTTCTGCATGAACGATATTATTGCCTACGGCTGCATGAGGGCGCTGCGGGAAAATGGTTTCCAGATTCCTGATGATGTCAGCATCACCGGTTTTGACGATCTTCCCTCCAGCAGCATCACAGAACCCCCTCTGACATCGATCAGGGTTTCCACACAGCAGATAGGGGAACGGGCTCTGGAACGGCTTTCCGGCAGAATAAACGGCACGATAACAGGGCAGCCTGAAAAGATCCTTGTTTCCGGAAAATTAATGATCCGCAGCAGCGTAAAACAGTTATAAGGAAAGGCTGTTCCAAAACCCGGTTGGTTTCGGAACAAGCTCAGGAGTGATTATGAAATTCCTTGTCTTCGGCTCTCTCAACATCGACCTGATCTTTTCGGTGGATCATATTGTCTGTCCGGGAGAAACCATCAACTCAAGCGCGTTGGAACGGAGTGCGGGGGGCAAGGGAGCCAATCAGGCGGCAGCCCTTGCCAAGGCAGGAATGGAAGTGTACATGGCCGGCAAGATCGGACACGACGGGGACTTTCTGCTGGAACTGCTGCAGTCCTACGGGGTGCGTACCAATCATATCATGCATTGGGAAGGGGCCACGGGGCAGGCCCTGATCCAGGTGGATAAAACGGGGCAGAATTCGATTGTACTCTACGGCGGCGGAAACGCGGCCCTTAAAGATTCGGAAGTGCCGGCAATTATTTCATCATTCAGCGCGGGGGACATTGTTCTTCTGCAGAACGAGATTCCCGTATCCGCGGCGGTAATGAGGACGGCCAGGGAGAGGGGCATGAAGGTATGTCTCAACCCTTCGCCTTTTGATGAGCGGATCGCGGATCTGCCCCTTGAATTGGCGGATATTCTCTTTGTCAACGAGATTGAAGCGGCAGGGCTGACAGGCCTGCCCGCCTCGCAGGATTTTGAAACGGTTCTGGAAAAACTGGCCGGCCGCTTCCCAAAAACAGAGATAATCCTTACCGCGGGCAAGGAGGGCGCCTTCTATGCCCTGGGAACCTTGCGGGCCAAAGGGGACATAGTCGATCTTCCCGTTGCGGACACCACAGGCGCCGGAGATACCTTTTCAGGCTTTTTCCTTGCGGCCAGGGAACGGGGCTGCGATGTAACAGAATCCCTGCGCCTTGCCTGCAAGGCCTCTTCCATAGCCGTTTCCCGCAAGGGCGCCATGGCTTCAATGCCTTTTGCCGGGGAAGTGTTTTAGGAGCCGCGCAGAAATAACATGCAGGGCATTTCTGCGTATGTCCTTAAAACAGAAAGGTCTTTTCCAGAAACTCCGCGGTTCCGTCTTCCGTATTGGCTCCGATGACGAGATCCGCCGCCTCCAGTACGGCCGGGCCGGCATTGGAGGGGGCAACGGAGAAGCCCGCGACAGAGAACATGGGAAGATCGTTCTCCTCGTCCCCCAGGGCAATGACTTCTTCGCTTTTGAGCCCCCGCGCCTTCATGGCGGTTTTGAGGCCTTCGCCTTTGGAGACCTTTGAATTGAGAATTTCAAGAAAATTCCTGAAGGTACGGACAATGTAGACCGTATTCCCAAGGCGTTCCTTCAGACGGGGTTTAAGAAGCTCCTGAATCTCAGGCTCGGCAATGAACATGCCCTTGACGCAGCCGGGAAAACCGGGGGCATTGACGGCCTCCCGGAGGTCGCAGATCACCGCGTCCACGCCGGTGTGGTTCAGGTACATTCCGGTCTCGGGACGCCGGGATTCGGCGGCAAGAACAAAGGATGTACCGTCTTTTTGAGGCAGAAAAAGCTGAAAGTAGGCTCCGGTTTCCCGTGAAAGGCCGATACAGAAATCCGCCGCTTCACTTTCCAGAAGAACGGCGCTGAGGATCTTCCCCTGGGGCATATCCGCTACAATCGCGCCGTTAAAGTATACCATGGGGCCTTCCGCCTCAATGGGCCGCCGGTATTTTTCCGCAGACTCAAGCCCTCTGCCCGTACAGATAATCGTCCCGATTCCCCTTTCTCTGCAGGAACGCAGGGCTTTCTCCGTTCGGCCGCTCAAACCGGCGCCGGCGCCCAGGGCGGTACCGTCCAGATCCAGCGCCAGAGCCCGGATGCGGGAACTGTCAAGTTTTCGTTTTTGCATAAAAATGAGTATATTGAAAACACTTGCCTTCACATAGACATTGAAACGATATTTATTATAGAGTGTTTTAATATCGTGAGCCTGTTTCATTGGAACAGCCTCATCGTGAATGAGGATTAAACTTAGTATGAGGGTATATATGAGAAAATTTTTCCCTGTTTCTGCGGCGTTTTTTCTGCTGATTTTATCCGGAGCGCTTCTCTTTAGCGCCTGTCCCAATAATGCAAGTTCGGATCTTGAAGAAAAAACCATCCTTTATCAAGCGCCCATCGACGATCAAGGGGGCCAGTATCAGTTTTATACCAACGACTGGTACCGTTATAACAGCTATACCTCTTCGAAGCTCCTGGATCGGCCGGCAGGAGGCAATACGGACATCTTTGAAATTGCCGCCTCCAAGCTGAGTGGCCATGAAAAGGCAGGTTTCGGACTTATCTTCGGCGTCAGCGTAGACGGGGAGAATGGCGAATTGAGCTATTACCGCCTTGTTATCACCACGGAAGCGGTGTATCAGATTGAAAAACGGGTTTTCAACCCGGCAGCGGTGAGCGAAGAGGACGAGTACACGAGCACCTATTTCTGCGGATCCAGTGATACGAAGGGAAGAATCTCACATTTTTTATTGCAGGGTGATGATCAGAGACAGAAGGATACTTTTAACCGCATCAAGGTGATACGGGAGTATATTAGAGAAATCGAACCGGATCCCGCCGATACAAATGGCAAAACTACATATACGTATAGATTCCACATTTTTTTCAATGATCAGCTTGCGGACAGTTTTATCGACACCAACGCCATTCCTGTTATAAGGGACAATTCGGCGGATCCGGGCGCATGGAACGGGAACAGAATGGCCTTTACCACCGGTGTGAACAATGCAGCGGTGGGGGAAGACTTCCCCAACAATCCTGTGGATGTGCGCTACAACGTCGTGTGGAATTAGTGTCTGTCCATAAAGTCGGTTACTTTATGGACAGACCTTGCATTTGCATACGCAAATGCGGTTTCTAAGGTAGTCTGTCTATAATGTGTCTACATTATAGACAGACTCGAATTAACCGAGGCTGTTCCGAAACTTCAGTTTTTGGAACAAGCTCAGCCTAATACCGCTATAATGGCTTCCGCGGCGGCGTGGCCGTCGGCAATGGCCCGTACCACGAGGCTTGCGCCGTTACGGGAATCTCCTGCGGCCCAAACCTTGACATTGCTGGTATGGAAACTCCCCAGAGTGCGGATATTTCCCCGCTCATCCAGTTCAAGCCCCAGAGACGCCACGAGGCCTTCCTGAACCACATGGGTAAAGCCCATTGCAAGGAGTACCAGATCCGCGCCGATTTCAAAGTCTGAACCGGGAATTTCACTCATCAGCCAGCGGCCGTCTTTCATGGCCCAATCCACTTTACAGGCCCGGATCGAATCCACCCTGCCGTCCTTTCCAATAAAGGCTTTTGAATTGACCGACCAGAGCCGCTCACTTCCCTCTTCATGGGAACTTGAAGTTTTCATGACCTTGGGCCAGAGGGGCCAGGGCTCTTCGGGGGAGCGGTGCTCCGGGGGCCTGGGCAATACCTCGATCTGCGTAACCGATTTTGCCCCCTGCCGGTTGGCGGTTCCCACGCAGTCCGAACCCGTGTCGCCGCCCCCGATAACCACTACCCTCTTGCCGAATGCGGTAATGGGTTCAAGACCGAAGTCTTCCCCGGCAATGGTTCTGTTCTGCATTGCAAGGTAATCGAGGGCCTGGACGATCCCTGAGTTTTCCCGGCCGGGTATCCTGAGATCCCGCGGATCCCTGGCTCCTATGGTGAGGAGCACCAGATCAAAATTTGCCTCCAGATTCCTGGGATCAACAAAATGCGGGCCTGCCGTTTCGGTAATCCCGTCCGCTCCCCTGGCCCCAAAGCTGTAGCGGGCGCTTCCCACACGGATATGGGCCTTGAAGACGACCCCTTCGGCTTCCATCAGCCTGATGCGCCGGTCAATAAAACTCTTGTCCAGTTTGAAGTCGGGGATACCGTAGCGGAGGTAGCCGCCGAGTTGACGGTCGCCTTCGTAAACGGTAACCGAAAAACCTGCCCGGTTGAGGTACCACGCGGCGGATAGCCCTGCAGGCCCTGCTCCCACCACCGCCACCTTCCTCCCATTCCGCTTTTTCGGAGGCCGGGGCTTTACAATACCCAGCGCAAATGCCTTCTCCACGACGGCAAGTTCGTTCTGCCTGATCGTTACCGGATCGTCATTTGCGCCCAGAACACAGGAAGCTTCACAGAGGGCAGGACATACCCGGCCGGTGAACTCTGGGAACGGATTGGTATCCTGCAGAATGGCCCAGGCCCCTTCCCAATCACCCCGGTAGATCCTGTCCTGAAATTCGGGCATGAGGTTACAGACCGGACAGGCCCAGTGGCAGAAGGGTACACCGCAGTCCATACAGCGGCTCGCCTGGAGTCTGCGGTCTTCGTCCCCCAGCATCAGTTCAACTTCGCTGTAATCGTTAAGCCGCTCTTCCACGGGCCTGTAGCCTGCTACCTGGCGTCTTGTCTTCAAAAAACCTTTCGGATCACCCATTATTGTCCCCGTTCAATAGACTTGTCCGGAAGCCTTTTCCGCACAAGCTAATATTTGGCTTCCAGCTCTTCACGCTTGCGTATATCCCAGAGCTGCTTGTCCAATTCCGCAATCTTCATCTCTTCCAGAGCCCGTTTGTATTCCAGGGGAAGTACCTTGATGAATTTGGCTTTGTACTCTTCCCAGTTGTCGAGAATGTTTCCGGCATATTCCGAAGCCGTCCAGTAGACATGCCTGCGGATGGCGGAACGGACATAGTTAATATCCTCTTCGTTGTCCAGGCCGGAAAGTTCTACCATGCCCTTATTGAGGAAGAATTCAAAGTTACTGTTGATATCGAGCACATAGGCGATGCCGCCGCTCATACCCGCTGCAAAGTTCCGTCCTACCGTGCCCAGCACGACAAGCTTCCCGCCTGTCATGTATTCGGCGCAGTGATCCCCGGTTCCCTCCACCACCGCTTCGGCCCCGGAATTGCGCACGCAGAAGCGCTCGCCGGCCACACCGGCCGCATACAGTTCCCCGCCGGTAGCGCCGTAGAGCACCGTATTCCCGACAATGATGTTCTCATTGCTCTTAAAAAGGGAACCCGACGGAGGGGCCACCACGATCCGGCCTCCGGAAAGGCCCTTGCCCAGATAATCGTTGGTATCCCCCGCCAGGCGGAAAGTGATCCCCCGGGCAAGGAAGGCGCCGAAACTCTGGCCTGCCGAACCGCTAAAGTCAACGGTAATAAAGTTTTCGGGAAGCCCCTGACCGCCGTAACGCCGGCTTACATTGAAGGAAAGCATGGCCCCAACCGCACGGTCGGTATTCTTCACCTGGCTTCTTACTACAACCGGATTCCTGTTTTCCAGGGCTTCTTTGCAGTCTTCGATGAGTTTAATATCCAGCACATCGTGAATCTTATGGATCTGATCCTGAACGCAGTGGGTTTCCCTGCCTCCGGGAATATCCGCGGGGCCTTCCTCCCGGTAGAGGAGCCGGGAAAGATCCACACCCTTATACCGTTCATCTGTACGCTGGCAGAGAAGATCCGCCCGGCCGATGAGTTCGTCAAAACGCCGGAAGCCCAGGCTCGCCATGATCTCCCTCACTTCCTCGGCGAGGAAACGGAAAAAGTTGATAAGATGTTCGGGTTTTCCGGTAAAGCGCTTGCGGAGTTCCGGATCCTGGGTGGCTACTCCCATGGGGCAGGTATTCTCATGGCACTTGCGCATCATCACGCAGCCCATAACGATGAGGGTCGAAGTACCGAAACCGAATTCCTCGGCGCCCAGCATGCCGGCTATCACAATGTCCCGGCCGGTTTTTATCTGCCCGTCGGTCTGGAGTCTCACCCGGCCCCGCAGACCGTTTCTCACCAGCACCTGGTGGGTCTCGGCAAGCCCCAGTTCCCAGGGAAGACCGGCATGGCGTATCGAAGACTGGGGGCTTGCCCCGGTGCCGCCGTCATAGCCTGAAATAAGAACATTGTCCGCATGCGCCTTGACGACGCCTGCCGCAACAGTCCCTACCCCGGTCTCGGAAACCAGCTTCACACTGATCCGGGCCTCGGGGTTGGCGTTCTTCAGGTCAAAAATGAGTTCGGCAAGATCCTCAATGGAATAGATGTCATGGTGGGGCGGAGGACTTATCAACGTAACTCCGGGGGTCGAAAAACGGGTTTTGGCGATGTTTACATCCACCTTGTGACCGGGAAGCTGGCCTCCCTCGCCGGGTTTGGCCCCCTGGGCTATCTTGATCTGTAGTTCAAGCGCATTGGCCAGATATTCACTTGTTACCCCGAAACGGCCCGAGGCCACCTGCTTGATCGCCGAACGGGCCCACTTTCCGTCGGGCCTCCGCGGGAAGCGTTCGGGGTTTTCGCCGCCTTCTCCGGAATTGGAACGCCCCTTGATCGAGTTGAGGGCGATGGCGATGGTCTCATGGGCTTCTTTGGAGATCGAACCGAAACTCATGGCTCCGGTAGTAAAACGCTTCATGATCTCTTCTACGGGTTCAACTTCCTCAAGGGGCCGTGACCCCCGCGGCGCCGGGCTTCCCGGCTGCACGAAGTCGATAAGACCCCGGATCACATGGGGAGAGCGGTTCAGGGCATCGGAAGCGGCGCTGAACTGTTTGAATTTCCTGTAATCCCCTGTACGGGTTGCCCACTGGAGAAGGTAGATTGTTTCGGGATTCCAGGCATGCTGTTCACCCTTGCGCCGCCAGCAGTACTGACCGTCGCCGTAGAGCAAACTGTCCGCCGCGCCTACGGTCCCGTTTTCACCCAGCTTTTCATCGGCCTCTCTGGCGCTCCAGTAACGGGCCAGGGCTTCGGCCTCAAGGTCTGCAAAATTTGCACCCCCGATGCGGCTCACCGTGCCCCGGAAACACTTTTCGACAAGCGCTTCGGAAAGCCCCACGGCCTCAAAGACCTGGGCGCCCCGGTAGGAACGGAGGGTACTGGTTCCCATCTTCGACATAACCTTCAGCATGGCCTTGGACAGGCCCTTGAGGTAGTTCTTTTGGGCATGCGAAAGATCCCCGATACGTTCCGCGTCAAAACTCCGGCTGATCGAGGCGAGGGAGGCAAGAGCGCCGTAGGGAACCACAATGTCGGCCCCATAACCAAAGAGCAGGGCAAAATGCATGATCTCCCTGGGCTCCGCGGTATCCGAAATGATTGAACACTTCATCCTGAGCCCTGCCCTGATGAGCCCGTGGTGTACCGCCCCAACCGCCAGCAGCGCGGGAACAGGACAGCGGCCCGCGCCGGGAGAGAGAGCCCTGCGGTCAGAAAGCACGATCAGGGAGACGCCCTCGTTTACGGCTTTACAGGCTTCGTCAATCAGGGTGTCCAGGGCGGTTTCGAGGGCGGATACTTCGGACACCGAATTTTCTTCCTGAATCCCGTCTTCCGGCTCCCGGGCGAAACTCTCTTTCGTGTTAGATTCGGTTTTTAAGGCCGGCGCTTCAACCGGAAAAGTAGCGTCCAGCGTTTTGGACTTAAAAAAGCCTCTCTCGATCTCAAGCAGGCGCCCGAGATCTTCGGCCGTCATGATCGGCTGCAGCACCTTTATCCGCTTACAGCGGTTTTCGTCTTCCTCAAAAAGATTCCCCTGGGGGCCTACAAAACTCGTCAGGGTCATCACAAGATCTTCCCGGATCGAGTCGATGGGAGGATTGGTAACCTGGGCAAAAACCTGCTTGAAGTAAGAATATACACGCTGGGGCTTCTGCGAAAAAACCGCCAGGGGTGTATCGGTACCCATGGAACTGGTAGGTTCCTGGCCGGTTTCCGCCATGGTAATAAGCAGACGATTCCGGTCTTCCCGTGTATACCCGGCAGTCCGTTCCATAAAGAGAATCTGCCTGTCGTTGGTATTGAGGGGATCGGTTCCTGTTTCCCCCTCGTTCTGCCTGAGGGTGATCACATTGTTTTTGACCCATTCGCCGTAAGGCCTGCGGGTACTGACAGTCTTTTTGACCTCCGCATCGGGGATGATCCGCCCCTCCTCCAGATCCACAAGGAGAAGCTTCCCCGGAAGGAGCCGCCCCTTATATTCCACTTCCTCCGGCTTGAAATCCTGCACCCCGGTTTCGGACCCCATGACAATGAGGCCGTCTTTGGTGATCGTATAACGTGAAGGGCGCAGACCGTTCCTGTCCAGAGTACCCCCCACATAACGGCCGTCACAGAAAACCATGGAGGCCGGCCCGTCCCAGGGCTCCATTATACAGGCGTGGTACTCATAGAAAGCCTTGAGTTCGGACGATATGGGATTCTTTTCGTTCCAGGATTCGGGAATAAGCATCATCAGGGCATGGGGAAGACTCCTGCCGCTCATCACCAGAAGCTCCAGCATGTTGTCAAAGCTGGCGGAATCGCTGCGATCCGGTTCGATGGACGGGAATATCTCCTCCATCTTTTCCCCAAAACGGGGATGGGCGTAGAGAGGCTCCCGGGCCGCGGCCCAGAAACGGTTCCCCTTTATCGTGTTGATTTCTCCATTATGGGCCACCATACGGAAGGGCTGGGCCAGAGGCCAGTTTGGAAAGGTATTGGTAGAAAAACGGGAGTGAACCAGGGCTACCGCGCTGCTCAGCGCCTCATTCCCCAACTCCGGATAGTAAGCCTTGAGCTGGGAACTCATCATCATGCCCTTGTAAACGATGATACGGCTGGAAAGGGAGGGAATGTAGCACTCCGCCCCGGCCTTGATCATCTCTTCATTGACCCGGAGGGTTTTTTCGAGCTTTTTGCGGAAGAGGAAGAGCCGGAATTCGAGATCCGGCACGGCTTCCCCGGCCTTTGCCGGAACAGCTTCATTGGCTACGAGGACAATCTGTTTGATGACAGGTTCCGCAGACTTTGCGATTATACCGATTACATTACTGTTTACAGGAACATTCCGCATGGCAAACACGGAAAGACCGGCCCAGTCGGCTGTCTCTTCGATTGCCCTGATTGTCAGCGCCTGAAGATCCGAAGCCTTCCCGCTGTTCTTCCCCGGAAAAAACACAAGCCCGGTGCCGTAGGAACCGGGTTCAGGCAGGGTAGGAATGAACTTTTTATAAAACTCATGGGGGATCTGCAGAAGAATTCCGGAACCGTCGCCGGTTTTGTTGTCGGCGCTTTCCGCCCCCCGGTGTTCCATCCTCTCCAAAACCTTGATACCCCGGCTGACGATATCATGGGATTTTTTACCTTCAATGCTGGCTACAAAACCGATTCCGCAGGAATCGTGTTCATCTTCCGCCCGGTACAGACCTTTCCCCTCAAAACCGCCCATGCTGGCTCCTTAAATAAAAATAGGCTATTTATTTTACCTGGAAAGGCAATCTAAGACAAGATATGGAAATTTTCAGCAGGAATTCCAAATTGAGGCTGTTCCGAAACCATTAAGGCTTTGGAACAGGCTCAATTCACTTGTTAAATGAGATCGAATACCGTATACCGGTGGAGAACCGGAGGCCAGCGGCGAGATCCGCGTTCCAGTTCCGGTCGCTGCCTTCGTAAATGTAGGATTGCCAGGCCAGTTCCGCATAGGGCGACAGGGCGCCGGGGCCCAGATCCATGGAGAAGGGGGCCGCGCTGAAACCCACGGCGCCGAACCAGCTTGAGCCTCCCGAATAATGCCTCTCTCCGTTATCGGACTTAAAAACCGGATCCCCGGCGCCCACTACCGGGCCTGCAAAGATCCTGAAACGGTCATCAAAACCGATGGAAAGGGTGATGGGCATGCGGAAAACTCCCAGACCGGCATCCCATTCGGGCCGGAGTTCGACGCCGGGGAGAATCGCTTTGGAAAAAGCCTCGGTTTCAATGGCCGCGCGGAACTGGGAAGCAAAACCGCGGACAGGGTAGCCTTCGGAATAGAAACCGTTCCAGGAAGGAGCCAGCGCAAGACCCACGACGATGCGGCCGGGATGTTCCCCGGTATCGCTCTTCCAGAAATCCCCCATTCCGCGGCTTTCCGGGGGTTTTGCCTGAGGCGTCTTACCTTCCGGAGAGAAATCTTCACCCCGTTTAGTCCCGGCGGAGAACTCCGAAAAGCCCTCTTCCCTGACGGGGCCGCCGGTTTCCGGAGCGGAGGCAACACGGGTTCCGCCTTCACTGGGGAAACCTTCCCCTTCAGGGATGGCGCGTCCGCTTCCCGCGTAGTTGCCCCTCCAGTAGCTTTCACTTAATTGGGAATAGATAACGCCTGTCTTTGGGCCTTCCGAGGCGGAATGAATAAAACGGCCCTGACCCGAATAGATCCCCACATGGGTAATGGATTTTGATGAAGTAGTCCTGAAAAAGACCAGATCCCCCGGCTGCAGTTGGAGTTCTTCAATCTTTTCGGCCCAGGTGTAGAGGCCGGCCGCGGTTCTGGGCACCGAGGCGCCCAGGGCATCCTTAAAACTTGCTATCACCAGGCCGGAACAGTCCATGCCCCGCCTGTCGGTTCCCCCGTAACGGTAGGGGGTACCCTGGTACTTGTCCGCTGCGGAAAGCAGGGCCAGGCGGGCCTGCCGGGCCGCGTCAGGGGAGGCCTCCGCGGAAGTTTCTTCAAAAGAGGGTAAAATACCCTGCAGGGGAGCGGCTGCAAAAAGGGGCAAAGAGAGAGCGCAAAGCCCCAGACAGAGAAATATACGGAACAGTTTCTGCCTTTTTACTTCCATCATCCTATTATCGGAACATAAAGACCTGAAAAAGAAGAATTTTTAACCGCGGGCTTTATCCACTATTTCGCGTCTGTCTATAATGT
>JAITES010000236.1 GCA_031281925.1 Treponema sp.
CGGATGCCTACCAGGAGGCGCTTGTCAAAAAGATGGCGGTCAATGGCTGCCACAAAACCCTGTCCCCAGCCTTCGCGGGTATTCATATTCATCTCGACACCAGCGCCGAGGGCGTATGGAAATTGTTTCCATTCCTCCGTTTCCAGGGCAGATGCAAGGGGGCCGATAGATGCAAAGAAAAGCAAAGTAATGACGAATTTTTTCATGAATTCAATCCTTTTTTGGGAAGATATGATATGTGAAGATTCGCAGTTACAAGGGGAAGTAGATTATTATTATAGTAATAGATTACCATTTCCATAAAAAATTTCCAATTTTACCAATATTATTACCAGTTATAGGTAAAAACCACAAGATTTACAATGACATCCAGCCTGAACTTCCACTGGATATAAATTCCCCCCTATGGTATACTATGTATCCCTTCAGGTTGCGCGGGGGAGGGGTCGCTAACGCCGCCCTCTGTAAGCGCTTTCAGGCCTGATTTGAATACTCTATCGGAGGCTCTTATGGTTACCGGAATTGCCCACAATGCGATTAATGTCCTGGATATGGACAAGATGCTCGATTTCTATCAAAACGGTCTGGGTCTGAAAAAGGCATTTGAACTTCACAAGGAAGACGGCAGTCCCTGGATCGTCTATCTTAAAATTGCCCCGGGAGCCTTTGTTGAACTCTTCTATAACGGGATCAGGGACAGGGATGTGAACTACGCTCCCGACCAGATTGGTTTCCACCACTGGTGCATTATCTGCACAAAGCTTCAGTCGCTGATAGACCGCCTCACCGCCAAAGGTTTCCTCAAGGCAGGCGTCAGGCCCGATCCCTTTGACGGGGAGGGTAAAAACCTCTGGATCGACGATCCTGAAGGAAACGGACTCGAACTCCGCCAGCTTAAAGGAGATGCGGCCTACGGCGGCAGGGAGGAAATTCTCGGCATCGATCATGTGGCCTTTGTGGTCTCCGATATAGACAGGGCTCTGGACTTCTACCGGGACAGGCTGGGACTGAAGGAACTTGCCCCCATCGAAAAGGACGGCAAGCCCTGGATCAGCTGTCTTGATGCGGGGCACGGACAGGTCTGGGAGCTGATGCGCGGCGGCACGAAGAAGCGGGCCAATACATGGGAATCCTACGGCGGCACCCATGTCTGTCTTGAATGTGATGATGTTTCTGCCACGGTAGAAGTTATGCGCTCCAAAGGCTGGGCCATCATGATTGAGCCCAAAACCGGCGCCGACAAAAACACCCAGGCCTGGGTCATGGATCAGGACGCCAACCGCATAGAACTTATGCAGATAGATCCCGATTCCCCCCAGGCAAAAGCCTGATTCGTAGCGAAGAGTATATGCCTCGCCCTTTAGGGTGAGGTTGTTGATCCAATGTCAGCGTAAATGTTGACATTGTGCGTCTTTCTTGACCTTCCCGGTTAAATGCCATAGTCTGTAAGACGATATTAATTTGTTTAAGGGCAGAATATGGCATATATAAAAAATCTTTTTGACAAGAATTTTCTCGAATACGCTTCCTATGTAATTAAAGACCGGGCCATTCCGGATCTTGAGGACGGTCTCAAGCCGGTGCAGCGGCGGATACTTCATACCCTCTTTGAAAATGATGACGGTAAGTTCCACAAGGTGGCAAGTATCGTGGGGGAGTGCATGAAGTACCATCCCCACGGGGATGCCTCCATCGGGCCGGCTCTGGTAGTGCTGGCAAACAAGGATTACTTTATCGATCGCCAGGGGAACTTCGGGAATATCTACACCGGGGACGAAGCCTCGGCGCCGCGGTATATCGAATGCCGGGCGGCGCCCCTTGCCAAAGATATTTTTTATAACCCCAAGCTTACCCAAATGGAAGATTCCTACGATGGCCGCAATAAAGAGCCTGTACTTTTTCCCGCCAAGATTCCCGTAATACTGGTGATGGGCGCCGAGGGTATCGCAGTAGGAATGTCAACAAAGATACTGCCGCACAATATTATTGAAGTCCTGGAGGCGGAGAAAGCCTGTCTTGCCGGTAAAAAGTTTACGCTTTACCCGGACTTTCCCACGGGGGGTCTTGTGGATGTTTCCGATTATCGGGACGGGAACGGCAAGGTACTGGTACGGGCAAAGCTTGACACAAGCGATCCCAAGCGTATTCTTATTACGGAACTTCCCTTCGGCTCAACAACCGAAAGCCTCATTAACAGTGTTGAGGCTGCCGCAAAGTCGGGCAGGCTCAAGATTCAGTCCATCAACGATTTTACCACAGACAAAGTCGAAATAGAGGTAAAGCTTGCGCGGGGGGTCTATTCCCAGGAAACCGTTGACGCCCTTTTTGCCTTTACCGAATGTGAACAGTCCATTTCGGTGAATTTCCTCGTTATCAGGGACGGTCTTCCCGCGGTAATGACCGTGACGGAGGTTATAAAGCATCACTCAAAAGAACTTGTAAAGATCCTTACACGGGAACTTGAACTTGAAAAATCGGAACTGCTGGACAAACTGCATCTGCGTACCCTGGAACGGATCTTTATCGAAGAGCGGATCTATAAGGCTATTGAAAAGATGAAGACCGCCGAAGGGGTCAGCAAGGCTGTCATCGACGGTTTCAGGCCCTTTGCAAAAGAAGTGGGGCCGAGGGGGGTAAGCGCCGCAGACGTAGATCATCTTCTGAAGATCCCTATCCGCAGAATATCTCTGTATGACATTAACCGTGCCAAGACCGAAATGGAGGAGATAGAGGCCCGTATCAAGGTGATTAATTCCCATCTTAAAAACATTGTCGCCTATGCCGTTTCCTTTCTCGACAGTATCATTGCCAAGATAAAGGCCAACGAAGAAGTGGGCAGGGGCGCCCGCAAAACAAAAGTCGGCGCCTTTGACAAGGTTGATGTCAAGGAAGTTATGGGAAAGGATGTGCAGATAAGGTACGATGCCAAAACCGGTTATGTGGGTACAGCCGTTCAGGGAGAAGTTGTTGCGGAACTGTCTTCCTTCGACAGAATCATTGTCGTTAGAAAGGAAGGAAGCTGGTTTGTGGCGGATATTCCCGAAAAGACCTTTGTAGGCCCCGGGGCCTGGTATATCGGGGTTGCGGACAAGGAGATTTTGATCAATACGGTGTTCACCGTCATTTACAGGGATAAGGACACGGGTTACCCGTTCATTAAGAGATGCGTCATAGAAGGGTGGATCATGAACAAAGAGTACTCACTGGTGCCCGAAGGGGCAGCGGTACTCTATGCCGACACACGGCAGAAGTTTAGTTTTACGGTTCATTACAAGCCCAGGCCCCGGCTCAAGAAACTGGATGAGACCTTCAAGGCCCAGGATTACAGTGTCCGCGGGCTCAAGGCCAACGGCATCAGGCTTGCCAATAAAGAGGCTGTAAAGGTTGACCCCAAAAATTAAATCGAAGTTTTATTCGGAGGCCGCATAAATGGAAACAGGAACAGATATTGTACTTGATCCTTCTTCGGGCATCCCGGTCGAAGAGCAGCAGGAGATTCTAAACAGCATAAACAGTATCGCTGCGCAAAACAGGGAGGCCCTTTCCGCCGAAGGGAAGGGGGAAGGCGTACATGCCTCGATTCCCGCAAAGAAAAAGGGAATCTTTTTTCCGGTGCTGGTGAATGTGATTGCACTGATTCTGCTGGGCGGCGGTGTTTTGATCATGGTCTTTCTTCAGGGAAGGGAAGAACTCGGCTTCCGTGAGGGCTCCCTGGTTTTTAATTCTACGGAACGGGCGTTGATACAGAAGATCCGCAGCGAAACTGCCGCGGCCCTGCAGGAGAAGGACAATGAGATCGCCCTGGTCTATTCACGGCTTGAAGGGCTCGACGGCGATCTGCGTGATCAGCAGCGGACTTTTGAAAGGCAGATGACGGAGAAGGAGAATCAGCTCCGGCAGGAGATGAACGATGAATTCGACGCCGAAAGGAAGCGTCTTGAAGAACAGAACCTTTCCGAGGCCGCCATCGCGGAACAGATGCGGATCCTGAGCGAACAGCGTCGGGCCCGCATGAATAGTGAACTGGGAGAATACCGGACACAGCTTGACGCGGAAAGACTCAAGGCCCAGGCTTCATTGCAGAAGCTGCAGGAAGAGTACCGGGCAAATCTTTTGAATTTACAGGGTGAAAGGTCGAAGATCCTCGAAGACTCACGGGCCAGGGAGGCGAGTCTCCGCGCCCAGCTTGAACAGCGTACAAAGGAACTCGGCCAGCTTGCCGAAGAGAGTAACGCGGCTCTCAATACCGCAAGAGCGGAACTTGAAAAGCTGTCTACCGAACAGCAGAAGGTGCATGCCATTGAAAGCCAGCTTGGCGGCTACTATGGCTCCATCCGCTCCCTCATCGCCGCCGGCCGCTATGCCGATGCGGAACGGGCACTGGCCCGGATGAAGGATTTTATCAATACCCCCGCCTTCCGGGGCTTAAAGACGTTTCAGTCCCGAAGGGAAATTCATCTGGAAGCCGTTGCCTCCCTTGAAGCCCTCGCTGCGGAAGCGGTAAAAGCGGGAGGGCCGTCTTCGGCACCGCCTGAAGACGCGGAAAAAGCCCTTGCGGATCTCGAAGCAAAAAACACGGCCCTGCAGGCGGAGAAGGAAAGTTTAACCCGGATGATAGAAGCCGGTAATTCCCAGGGTTCCGACCTGAGCCGCCGTATCGCAGAATATGAACGCAGCGCAGCCTCCCTGCAGGCCCGGAATGCCGAACTTGAAGCCGGCAATGCGGAGCTTGGTTCTACCGTCGCGGCCCGGGAAAACAGTATCTCTGCGCTGCAAACCCAGGTCAATGCCCAGAGCCAGCAGCTGTCCCAGCGGGAGAACCGTATAAGCGAACTTGAAACGCAGACCGCGGCCCAGGCAGCCCAGATAGAGACTCTTAACACCCAGTTGACCCAGATCCGCCAGGCTCTGCAGGCCCTCTCGCAGTAGTGGAACAATATACTCTATAATACCGCAAGGAGGAATCTATGCTGTACCCCAAGAAAGACAAGACGCTGACGGCGGAAGAATTCAAAAACCCCGGGAGTGAATACCGGGCTGCGCCCT
>JAITES010000243.1 GCA_031281925.1 Treponema sp.
GCCGAATCTCCTCCCGCAAAACGGAGGAGACGCAGGCGGCCAAACGCTACTTAGGAGTTGTCTAAAAATAACAGACTTTATGGACAAACCCTACTTAATCCGATCCAACAGTACCTCTACCCGATCCTTGTATCTTTCAGGAGAAGCCGCGGCGGCATCCTGAAGAAAAACTACGGCTTCGCTGTTTTTGCCTGCGGCAACGGAGTTAAGTCCCAGCGCGTAGGAGATAAGGGCCCTGTCCGCTCCGTACTCAAGGCTGGAACGGTAGTATTGCTCCGCAAGGTTGTAGTTTTTTTCGTCATAGGCAATGAGTCCCAGGTAATAATAGGGAATGTGCTGGGCCGGTTTCTGATCCAGCGCGGCCATAAAAGCCAGTTCCGCGGTGAGGGGATCTCCTGAGCCGTAAGCCTTTGTGCCTTCATCCACCAGTTCCGCAAAGGTTCTGCGGGAGGCGATGTAGGAACCAAAGTCCGCGGAAAGGGCAGGCTGGGGAGCCCACGCGGAAATCCGCTCATATACCGCTTCTCCGTTTTCCGCGGCGGTTTTTTCATTGTCAAGGATCATGAAGCTTTCTATCATGGTTCTAAAGTATTCTTCCTTTCCGGAATTGAGAAAGAAGGAAACCAGGGCCCAGGCGGAGGCCTGAAAATTTTCCGGCACAGTCCTGTTGTCCGCCAGTAAAATTGTCTCTATCCGGGGCATTCTGCTTCCCATGGTCTTTACCGTATTAAGCCAGGAGAGGTTTTCCTCATAGGAGAGTTCCCCGTTTTCATCGGCCCTGAGGCTGCTGAAATAGACGGCAAATCCTTCCCGCATCCATGCCGGCGGGTTGGACACAAAGGCCCGTAAAAACTGAATGAATGCCTGGTGGGGAATCTGTCCGGCCCTTTCATCTCCCGCCGTGTGGATTACCAGTTCCCGTCTTTCGGGACTTGCGTAGTGAAGGTACACAGCCCCCGGCCTGTCCGAACCAAGTCTTGAACTGACATAATCGGTGTAGGCCTGTCCGTTATCAATAAGCCTGACCTGCAGGGGAAACGCGGCCTTTGATTCATCAAAACGGAAAAGCCTGTTGTATACGGTAAACCGCTCTTCCAGCTCTTTTGAAAAAAGATCCGTCATGCGGCTGTCTCCTGAAAATACATAATGAACGTTCCCGGCCCCGCTCTGGGCAAAAAGCCTTCCGCCCGCAAGCAGTAACAGTAACGCTGTCAAAGCCAATCCTGTCTTTTTCACTCAAGCCTCCTTCCCGAAAACACCTATTCTGCGATCTTGTCAATGATAATATTAACCTCTTCAATAAGTATACTGGTATAGCGTTCGAGGTTGTCGATGATGTAGTGCTGCAGGGCATGCATGTTTCCCCCCAGCTGGGTACCGTAAGGCACATCAATGGTAAGGGCCAGCCTGTAGCCCATCTCTTCATCCTTGATGACAATTTTTTTTATTTTGATTCCAGGATTATACTCATCCATGCAGTGGATAACCATCTGGCTCAGGGCCGCTTCGCTGATCATCACCTTGCCCCGCTTTGAGTATTCAGGCCGTACCACCGACTTTTCGTGAACCTTGGGCGTCGAGGCAATCCCTGTCGGCCCTCCCTTCCGGCGGAAGATTCTGATGGCATCATAAAAAATGTGGGGATAGCTCCGTTTGATTTCGATGGAGGGTACGGGGATCACATGTTTCCCTTCTATGCGCCTCGTGCGGATTGCCTTGTCGATTTCCTCCTGGGTGGCGATGTCCTCTATCTTGATGATCTTTGAAGGAGGGGGAAGCTGCAGCCGGGCGGCAATCTTGTTTACCATCTTTTCGCTGGTTCCCAGAATCAGTATCTTCTTGAACTTTTCTCCCTGGAGCTTGCGGGCAACCTCATCCCGCTGGGCCTTTTCGTCAAAGAGGGCCACCTTGACCGCCGCCATAAAGGTTTTCTCCTTCTTGGCGGAGTGTCCTGCCAGAATCCGGTTTTCCCGGATCAAAAGCCCGTCGTCAATGATAAAATCCACCCCGTACTTCTGGGCTACCAGGGCCGCCCGGAAACTCTTTCCTGTGCCGCTTTCCCCGATAAGAGCCAGGGTTTTTACCCTTTTTATTTTCCAGAAGATGTCCCACCACATGTTTTTATTATAGGGCTTTGCCGCGCAGAAGGTAAAGCGGAAACGGCCCCTTATTCAAGAATGAAACCGGGGAATAGCTCCTCAATCCTGAAGATGAATTTTTCGGGCAGGGGCGCAGTAATACTGCGGGGCAGGGCGGGGAGCAGGATTTCTGCCGCGCCGGTTTTCAGGAGCCGCCAGGCATGAAGGAAGAAGCCCCCGCCGCGGCCTTGATACTTCCTGTCGCCTGCCAGCGGATGTCCGTGGAAGGCAGCCTGGGCGCGGATCTGGTGGGTTCTTCCGGTTTCGATCTCCGCGCGGACAAGGCTGTATCTTCTGCCGGAGACAAGGGGCCTGACCCTTGTGACTGCCTTTTTCGGAAGATCCTCCCCCCGGCGTCCCCGCACGGATATATGCGGCGGTTGTTCGGGCCCTTCATGTATACGGCTTACGCCGCTCTCCCTGTCCCGTTCAAGATCCTCCTCCCAAAACTCTTCATCCCCGACAAGACCCTCCACGATGGCAAGGTACTGTTTAAGCAGCAGCCTTTCCCGAAGCGCCGTGCTGAAGGCCCTTGCCCCCTCAAGACTCACCGAAAAGGCGATGATGCCGCTTGAGGGCTTGTCGAGTCTGTGCAGAGGGCCGGGCCTGAAGGAGAGAGAGGGGGAAAGCTTCGGCGAGAGGTAGCCGCGTACCAGGGTTTCAAGGCTCTCCTTTCCGTGGCTTGCCAGTCCTGCGGGTTTGTTCAGTATGAGAAGACCGGTATCTTCGTAGAGTATAGCAAGAGGGGCGTCATGCAGCGAAGCTTCCGGCATACTTTTGCCTTTCAGACCCGGTTGAGGTTCCGGAAGCCAGGGGGCTCCTCCGTCTTCCATGCCGGGGAAGCTGATGGTTTGGCCCGGCAGGATACGGGTTTCAGGCCCTGCTTTTTTACCGTCCAGCTTTACCCGGCCCTGGCGGAGCAGGCGCTGGATGGCCGAGAGGGGAATCTCAGGCAGGGCCTTGCGGAGAATCCGGTCAAGACGGCGGCCTGAATCATCGGGACCTGCGCAGAGGATTATGGACGAACCTCCTTGATTTCCCTGACAAATTCATCAAGATCCTCAAAATGCC
>JAITES010000069.1 GCA_031281925.1 Treponema sp.
GGATAAATCTTCCTGCATCTTCCGCCCATAAACTAAACCCGATTTGTAACTCCTGTTCAGTCGAAGCAAGGCCTTCACCTTTTCCCGGTATAGGAGTATCTTAAAAGTATGTTGGAAAAAATCATCAAGGCCTTCTTCGGTTCCCAGCACGAGAGGGATCTCAAGGCCCTGCAGCCCATATTGCTCACGGTAAATGAAAAAGAAGCCTGGGCCTCCGCCCTTTCCGCGGAAGAATTTCCGGTAATGACGGCCCGGTTCAGGGAACGCTACGCGGGCGGCGAAAGCCTGGACAGTCTGCTTCCGGAAGCCTTTGCCCTCTGCCGGGAGGCGGCCCGCAGGACTCTGGGGGAACGGCCCTATGACGTGCAGGTTCTCGGCTCCATCGTGCTCCACCAGGGGAAGATTGCGGAACTGAAAACAGGTGAAGGCAAGACACTGATGAGTGTGGCGCCTGCGTATCTCAACTCCATTCCCGGCAAGGGAATCCACATTGTTACGGTGAACGACTACCTGGCAGAACGGGATGCCAACTGGATGCGCCCCATATTCAGCTATCTGGGGGTAAGCGTCGGTACCATACTTTCCAACATGGACAATGAGCGGCGGAAGGAAAACTACAACTGCGACATTACCTACGGTACCAATAATGAATTCGGCTTTGATTACCTTCGGGATAATATGCTCTGGGAACTGGAAAGAAGGGTTCAGCGGGGGCACCATTACTGTATTGTTGACGAGATCGACTCCATCCTCATTGACGAAGCCCGGACTCCCCTGATCATCTCGGGAGCGGCGGAAGACGATACCTTCAAATTTGCCGAGGTAAACCGGCTTCTGGGTTCTCTGGAAGAGGTGCAGAAAAAGGAAGACGGGGAATATCCCGACGAGACCCAGGGTGAAGAGGTAATTGGCGACTACAAGCTCAACGAAAAGAACAAGAATATCAGTTTTACCAACGCGGGGCTTACCAAGATTGAAAATCTCCTCCAGAAGAGGAACCTTATCAAGGGCGCCATCGTAGATGAAGAAAATTTTGAGTATATTCATTACTTTACCCAGGCACTGCGGGCCCACAAGCTCTTTCACATTGATGTCGACTATGTGGTGCAGGACGGGCTGGTGCAGATAGTCGACGAGTTTACCGGACGCATCCTCCATGGACGCCGCTATTCCGACGGGCTCCACCAGGCCATCGAAGCAAAGGAACATATAAAAATTGCCCAGCGCAACAGGACCTTGGCTACAATTACCTTCCAAAATTACTTTAGGATGTATAAAAAAATATCCGGTATGACGGGAACCGCGGACACGGAAGCGGTGGAGTTCAGTAAAATATACAGTCTGGATGTAGTGGTTGTGCCTACAAACCTCCCCGTCGCCCGCAATGATGAAGACGATGTGGTTTACCTTAACGAAGCGGACAAGTTCAGGGCACTCTCCGACGAGATTGCCGAAGCCTACGGTAAGGGTCAGCCGATGCTGGTTGGGACTGTCTCCATCGAAAAGTCGGAACAGCTTTCCTCCCTGCTTACCCGGCGGGGGGTAAAGCATGAGGTGCTCAACGCCAAAAACCATGCACGGGAAGCGCTGATCATAGCCGAGGCGGGTTCCAAAAAGGCGGTTACTATCGCCACCAACATGGCAGGCCGCGGCACCGACATTAAGCTGGGCGGCAACCCCGAGTCCCGCGCCAGGCGGCGTGCGGGTACCGGGGCAAGTCCCGAAGAGTACAACGCGATACTTCAGGAAGAACATTCCAAATGGCTAAAGGATTACGAAGAGGTTAAATCCCTGGGCGGGCTCTATGTTATCGGTACGGAACGGCACGAAAGCCGGCGTATCGACAACCAGCTCCGGGGCCGTTCAGGCCGGCAGGGAGATCCGGGACGATCCAAATTCTTCATCAGCATGGACGATGATCTGATGCGTCTCTTTGGCGGAGAGAACATAAAAAATATCATGGGAAAGATAGGCATGGAGGAAGGGGAGCCGATCTACCATCCCTGGCTTAACCGGAGCATTGAGCGGGCCCAGAAGAAGGTTGAAGAGCGGAACTTTGAGATCCGCAAGCATCTTCTTGAGTATGACGATGTGCTGAACCAGCAGAGAAAATTCATCTATGAACAGAGGGACGCAATACTTCTGGATAATGAATTAAAGAAACGGGTAAACGAGGCAAGCGCCGACATGGTTGCCGATCTTATCGACGTATACCGGAGCGGCCAGCGGCGGGACATGGGCGCGGCATACCGGGAACTGCTTGCCGCACTCAAGGAAAAATTCGGCCTTGTTCTGAAAAGCGAAACCGGCCAGACTCCCAGTCCCGAATCGCTTGAGAAAACCATTCTTGAGGATCTGGAAAGGGACATTGATGAAAAGGAAACCATTCTGCCCCCCGGCTACCTTAACCTTATTATCAGGCGGCAGTATCTGATGGCCATTGACCGCAAGTGGCTGGATCATCTGGAAAACATGGAAGCGCTGCGGGAGGCGGTGTACCTGAGAAGCTATGCCCAGAAGAACCCTCTTACCGAATACAAGGTTGAAGGGTTCCAGATCTTCGATTCGATGATAGGGGACATACGGCAGGAGATTGCAGGAAGGATGCATCTGATGCGGATTCAGATTTCCGGAAGCCGCGAGGCCTCCCCCGCTCCGGCGCAGCCTTCAGGACCGAATGTCTATGCAAGCCACGGTTCCATGACGGCCTTTGGGGCCGCATCCGAAGCCGCACAGACCAGGAACGGCCCTGCCGCCTCCCGTCCGGAAAACGCCACGGTGGTGAGAAGCTACCCCAAGGTCGGCCGCAACGACCCCTGCCCCTGCGGTTCAGGCAAGAAGTACAAGCATTGCCATGGAAGATAATTGAGCTTGTTCCAAAACCCGGTTGGTTTCGGAACAAACTCAATTTAGTCACCGATTTTCCTGACGAAGGCGTCTTTGTAGCCTGAGCCCTTGAAACGCTGCAGGGCCGCGCCGCTTTCTCCCAGATTGAGGGGTCCCACGAGTATACGGTAGAGGGGCTTTTCGCTGTTCCCGCCGCTTTGAACCGCCAGAGGATAGGTTTTGTCTATGGCGGCTATTGCCGATTCCACGGACTCAGGCCGGGAAAAGGCCCCCAGCTGGAGGTAGTATTTACCTTTTTCAAGCGAGGCGACAAGAGGCACGGAAAAGCTGTGCAGGGCTTCGGGAGAATTGAAAGATTCGGGGGCCGCGGCCTGGGAAGAGGGAACAAAATCATCGCTGTCCATGGCCAAAGGAGCTTCCGCCTCTTGCGGCTTTACCGAATCCACAAATAGGTATTCATCCATAAGGGTTTGCGGAGGGTTTTCTTCCTGGCGCGGTTGCAGAGGATCCACGATGAGGGATTCGTCCATATAGTCCGAAGGGGGCGCCGTCTTTTCCGGAAGGGGGGCTACTTCCGCCATTGCGAAGGAAGATTCGGCGCCGCGCTCTTCGAGGGGTTCCACTTCCGCTTCGGGAGGCAGGCTCCAGACCGTTTCATCCTGGGGCGGCCTTGATTCCGCGGGGACAAGGCTTAAGCTGTTGTAGGCGCCCTCTCCGGCGGCATCTTCCGGGTTTTCGGGCCTTGCCTCCGAGGTTTCCACGGGGATTCCCACTACTTCGTCCGGGCTTTCGGGTTTTGCCTCCGAGGTTTCCACAGGGGTTTCCGCCGCTTCTTTCGGGTTTTCCTCTTCTTTCCCGGGGACAGGGGCGGCAATGAAAAGGCCGGAGCCTCCTTCAGCCGCTTCGCGGGCTTCCTCCGGGGGAGTTCCGGGAACATCAACAATTTCGCTTGCCGCCGGGGAAGCCCTGTCAGCGCCCTCCGCTGCAGGGGAGGGAACGCCCTCTGCGGTCTTTGGTTCTTCCCCTGCAGGGGAAGGAGTTCCGGCAATTACGGCAGGGGCGCTTTCCTCAGCCGCTCCTTCTTCCGCGCTTGAGACGCTTTCCTCAGCTGCTCCTTCTTCTGCAGCAGAGACGCTTTCCGCGGGGCCGGTTTTTTCCGCGGCGGTTTCTTCGGCAACTTCCGGCGCCTTTTCCGGGGGAACTTCCTGCTTCAGGAGGGCGGAAGGATCGTAATCAGGATCGCCTGAAGACGAGAGGCCCTCGGTAAAGCGGGAAAAGGCTATGGGGTCTGAAGGCTGAATCATCCGTATCCGGCCGATGGACCGGGACTGGAGTCCTATGGACAGGGCCGCGTCCCTGGAAATAACCGCCAAAAGTCCGGGGGTATCCAGGCCTGAAGCCACAATGACCCGGATCGATTTTCCGTTTTCAAGGTTTGTGATGTCCACTACCGTGTTCCGGGGAAAGGAATTGGTAGCCGCATAGTAGCCTTCGTCAGGAAGACTGCCGGAAGGCGCCACCGTTCCGGAACCTTCCCATACCGAAGCATTGGTTAAAACGAAAAAGGCTGCCAGAGCCAAAAACAATAGAACCGTCTTTTTCATGTATGACCTCACTAACTAGTGTCCTGTCCATAAAGTCGGTTACTTTATGGACAGACCTTGCACTTGCATGCGCAAGTGCGATTTTAAGGTAGTCTGTCTATAATGTGTCTACATTATAGACAGACTCTAATTAGTCCCGTACAAGGGGAACTAATTTCCGGGCTATGCGTTTTATGCCCTGCACTTCTTCATCCCTGGAAGGATAAGTTCCGGGACTTACATTTTCCTGATATATCGCCTTATTGCCTGAGATTTTGAAGAGCCGGAGGCTTACGGCATCCGGTTTTCCCGCGGCGCCTCCTCTGTCGGGGGACTCGTAATCCAGCAGGGCAAGGACAAAAAAGTCCGCCCCGCCCTCTTTGGCGTCCTCCATGTCCGGCCGGGCTTCGTCGGGCAGTTCCTTTGCCGTCTTCCGCCGCGTCTGTATGATCGGCGCATTGCTTACGATGTGTCCTGCTTCAAAAAAAACATCCAGAATCCCGTATTCCCAGAGTGTAGAATACTCCTTAACCGGATTATCCCCATTCCGGCCTGTTTCGATGACCAATACGGAAACCGTGGAAGCCGGGAGGGGCAGGGCCAGGAAAACCCCCAGAATGAAAATCACTACAGCAAGCTTTCTATGCATTTATTTCTCCGTTTTGAGTATCGGCATATCCGTTCTACCAGTAGAGAAAAACCGCTTTTTGCATTAGTATGAATCAAAATATGCGTTATTATGCACTTCAGGTAAAAACACGGTCGGAAGAAAAGTATATCCGGCTCTTCAGGGCTACCCATCCGGAGATACGGGTGCCGGTTTACTTTCCCAAACGGGAGATAGACATCCGGCGGAAGGGAATCCTGAAACGAACCAACAGCGCCGTTTTTCCAGGCTACATCTTTCTTGAAATTGAAGATGAAGACAGTATCTACAATTATCACTGGTTATTTCGGCGTACCGATGGGTTTTTCCGTTTTCTCCGTTCAAATCAGAATATATGCCCCCTGGAAGGCCGGGATCTGGAACTGGTACTGCACTTTATCCGGAATGTAGGGCCTGTTGCCCGAAGGTCAAAGGTCTACTTCGACGAGAATTCCCGTATCGTGGTAGTCGACGGTCCTCTAAAAAATCTCGAGGGACGCATCATAAAGGTCGATAAAAGAAAAGGGAGGGCAAAGATCAAACTGGATCTTTACGATGATTCCTTTCTTATTGACCTTGGTTTTGAAGTAATCGGGAGTCTGGATCATCATTAAGAGGGAACCGGATCTTTGCCGAAAACATGAACGCAAGAAATACCGGAAAACGGCAGAGAACAAATCAGCTCTATATCATCGGAGCAGGCTTCGCCGGCCAGACCCTGGCGAAGGAGATCAGGGAAAAGGCTATATTTGGTGAAGTAGTAGCCTTTCTGGATGACGATCCGGCCAAAATCGGCCGTCGAATCGAAGGGATCCCGGTACTTGGACCGATTAAGGATGTGGCCCGGCTCCTGCGGATGAACCCGGCGGACGAGGCCATCATCGCCATTCCGGGAGCCAGCCGGGAATACCTCAAGGAACTCTACGGCATCCTCAAAAAAGCAGGTTTTGAAAAGATCCGCATCCTGCCGGGGATCAGCCAGATCATTGAGGGAGACGCCCACCTTATCCAGACCCGTTCCATCGATCCCCAGGATCTTCTGGGCCGTACCCCTGTGGCCATCAACCTGAAGGAAAGCCTCAGGTATCTGCGGGGCAAGCGGGTTCTCGTTACAGGGGCCGGAGGTTCCATCGGCTCAGAACTCTGCCGGCAGCTTCTCTCGGGCGGCGCTTCCCGGCTCTATCTCTTTGGGCATGGGGAGAATTCAATTTACGAGATTGACAGGGAACTCAGACTGCTCCAGGAAGAAGGTGTCGGTGAAAAATCCGCGCTGGTACCGCTCATCGGGGATCTTAAAGATTCAGCCTACATGGACTATATCATGGAGAAGCTCCGGGCCGACGTTGTGTTTCATACCGCGGCCTACAAGCATGTGCCCATGATGGAGGAAAATCCGGTTGCGGCCATAGAGAACAACCTTCTGGGCACCGAAAACCTGATCAACGCGGCACGGAAACACGGGGTAAAGCGTTTTGTACACATCACCACCGACA
The DNA here is from genome assembly GCA_031281925.1 of Treponema sp. Classification (GTDB taxonomy): domain Bacteria; phylum Spirochaetota; class Spirochaetia; order Treponematales; family Breznakiellaceae; genus JAIRNJ01. Next base: position 6,570 of record JAITES010000069.1, read on the forward strand.
AGGCTGTGGAACCCGTTTCGGTCTACGGGGCCAGCAAGTATCTCTGCGAAAAACTGGTATTGGCAAACGGTACGTGGAGGCGGGATGATACGAATTTCATGGTAGTCCGTTTCGGCAATGTACTGGGTTCCAGCGGTTCCATCATGCCCCTCTTCCAGAAACAGATCGAGAAAGGCGGGC
>JAITES010000106.1 GCA_031281925.1 Treponema sp.
TGATCTCCTTCCCGGCCCGTTCCAGATCTTCCTTTGCCCTGCCTATGGTACCGTTCTTGTAGATTTCCCAGGAGAGGCTGGGGCCGATGTAGGTATAGGCAAGGGTTCTTGCAGCGGGGGCCAGTACCCCTGCCCTGTCCAGGGCCTCAATCCAGAGTTCCCAGTCTTCTCCGCCCATCACCTTGACGGTATTGGCAATTTCTTCTTCCGTGGCAGGTTCTGCGGCACATTCAATGATCTTGCCGGTCATCATGTCAATGGTTTTTCCCGAATACCTTTTACCAATGGGCTTGATTACCGATCTGTGCATGATTCCTGTTTTTGGATCTGTCCGTACCGGGGAAGCCAGGGAGTAGATCACAAGATCCGCCTGAGCGGGAATGCCTGCCTCCGCAGCCGCCTCTTTTATGGCGGCAATGGCCAGATCCTTCATTTCATTTGAAAAGGCATCCCCGTCCAGAGTTTTTGATACCAGTCCTGCCCCGGCAGCATCCCTGTCGAAACAGAGGTTGTTGTAGTAACCGGGTGTGCCGGGCTTGCTGTCCGTAGCGGGTTTCTCAAAGGAAACTCCGACCGTAACGGCGCCGTAACCAAAGGCCGCAGCGATTCTGCTTGCAAGTCCGTAGCCCGTGGAACAGCCCAGGATCAGCGCCAGTTTCGGCAGCCCCGGAGCGGAGGCCTCCGCTGCCGGCTTTTCTCCGGCCAGTACCTTTGTCGCATAGGCAATCTGTTTCCGCACCGATGCCGCGCATCCTGCGGGGTGGCTGTTGATACAGATATTGTTACGAACCATGGGTTTAATTATCACCGTTTCCTCCTACAAGGCACATCCATTCAGCCTCCGCGGCCAGTTCACCGCCTACATAGGCCTTTCCCGACTGCTTAATCATGTGCGCCGATACCCTTAAATTTTCGATCTCGGAACGGACTTCATCTCCCGGCCTCACCTGGCGGCGGAACTTTACCTTGTCTACCGTGGCAAGGAAGAAGAGGGCGCCGTCTGTGAGAATGCCGAGTTTGCGGAGACCCGCTCCCCCCGACTGAGCCATGGTTTCCACAAGGATCACGCCGGGTACTACCGGATACTGCGGGAAATGACCGGCAAAGAAAAATTCCTTTTCGGTAAACACATGCCGTGCAACAATTTTGCTGTTGTCCGCAGAAACAATATCATCTACAAACAGAAAAGGCGGACGGTGAGGCAACAGTTCTTCGATTAAATTCGGCTCATGTTCGCTCATGTTTTGCCCCCTTACGCGTCATAGGCGCGGAAGATCACCACTCCGTTGTGTCCCCCAAAACCCAGGGACCCGGAAGCGGCGGCTTTTATCTGTCCATACTGAACCTTGTTGGGAACATAATCAAGATCACATTCCGGATCGGGATTATCAAGGTTAATGGTGGGAGGATAAAAACCCTTTCTGATCGCCAGAATACAGGCGATGGCTTCGATGCCCCCCGAACCGGCAACGCAGTGCCCCGTCATGCTCTTTATCGAAGAAATTTTCATTTTTTTGGCATGATCCCCGAATGCATATTTGATCATTCTTGTTTCCGCAGGATCGTTGATCTGCGTGGAAGTGCCGTGGGCGTTGTAGTAGCCGATGTCTTCCGGTTTAAGCCCTGAGTCTTCAAGGGCTTTTTTAATGGTAATGCCGCCGCTTTCCCCGGAAGGATCCGGAGCAGTAATGTGATAGGCATCGGAAGTAACGCCGTATCCTGAAAATTCCGACAGAATCTCTGCGCCCCGTTTTTTTGCGTGTTCTTCACTTTCGAGGATCAGGACGCCTGCGCCTTCACCCATAACAAAACCGTCCCGATCCGCGTCAAAAGGCCGGGAAGCCTTTTCAGGCTCGTCGCAGCGTTTGGTGGAGAGGGCCTTGAGCATCTGGAAGGCGCCGATTGAAAACGGAACTATACAGGCTTCGGTTCCGCCCGAGATCACTACATCGCAGCGGCCGGAGCGGATAAGATCCAGGGCCTGGCCCAGGGCATCGGTTCCGGAAGTGCAGGCGGTTACCTGGGTAAATGAAGGGCCTTTGAGCCCGTACATGATACTGATATTGGCGGCCGCTTCGTTGGCGATCATCATGGGTACTGTCAGGGGCAGCATGCGCCGGGGGCCCTGATCAAAAAGCTTGCGAAAGGATTCAGAGACAATCTCATAGCCGCCGATCCCGTTTCCCATAACGACGCCCGCCTTCTCAGGAGCGCCTGTAATGCGGCGCCTTCCTTCTTCACCAGCCTGTGACAGTAATCCTGCCTGCTCCAGCGCCTGGGTTGCCGCGGCTGTCGCAAACTGGGAGAAACGCGCCATCTTGCGGGCATCCCTTTTGTCGATCCACCTGGAGGGATCGAAGTCTTTGACTTCCGCAGCAATGGTAACATCGAAACCGGTGGTATCAAAAGAAGTAATTCTGCCCACTCCGCTTCTGCCCTCTTTGAGGGCTTTTTCAAATTCATCCACCGAATGGGCTACAGGAGAGATCAGTCCCATGCCGGTAACAACAACTTTTTTATTCATCAAAACCTCCTGCTATGGTTTGTCCGTAATATAGACACTATATAAACATTCCGCCGTCAACGGAGAGCACCTGTCCTGTTATATAGGAAGAATCATCGGAAGCAAGAAAAAGCGCCGCGGAGGCAATGTCTTCCGGTTTTCCGCTTCTCTTGAGCGGGATAATCTCCATCATTTTTCCCTTTGCCTCTTCGTTCATGGCGGCAGTCATGTCGCTTTCGATAAATCCCGGCGCCAGAGCATTTACCCGCACACCCCGGCTTGCCGTTTCCCGCGCGAGACTCTTTGTTATGCCGATGAGCCCGGCCTTGCTGGCCGCATAGTTTGCCTGCCCCCCGTTTCCGTGGATGCCTACAACACTGCTCATGTTGATGATGGAACCGGCGCGCTTCCGTATCATCTCCCGGCCGACGGTTCTTGCGATGATAAACGCCGAAGTTAAGTTCACGTCAAGTACTTTTTGGAAATCCGCAATGCTCATCCTGAAGGAGAGGCCGTCTTTGGTGACACCCGCATTGTTTACCAGGATGTCAAAGCCTCCCGCTTCCTTCTGCACGGCCTCAATGATCCCTTCGACAGCATTGATGTCGCCCAGATCGGCGCTTATCCAGTGGAGTTTACCGCCGGCCCCGGCAATACGGCCGGCCAGATCGGCAGGCTCCCTGGAACTCAGCCCCCAGATCTCGGCGCCTTCCGCGAGGAAACGTTCGCAGATTGCCCTGCCGATGCCGCGGGAAGCCCCGGTAACCAGCGCCTTTTTGTTCAGCAGCCTCATAGTAATTCTATCTCCTATAAAAAGTGGCGGTATCGCCGCTTATGTTAATCGAAAATTAACACGAAGTGTTAATTCTATCTCCTTTACGGTTCCTGCCCCGAGACAGGGAATCTCGCTTATCTCTTTCCAGAGACCCTGCAGTACTGTTCCGGGCCCTGCCTCAAGAACCTGTGCAAAGCCTCCGGCGGCGTTAATGGCCTTCTCTTCATCGACCCAGCGGACAGGGCTCGTAATCTGGAGCAGGGCCAGCCTTTTTATTTCTTCACCGCTTTTAATTTCCGTTCCTGTTACGTTTGAATAGAAGGGGATGACAGGATCCTTAAAAGTTACCTGTTCCAGTACCGGACGGAAGCTTTCCGCGGCCTCCCTCATGAGGGGGGAGTGGAAGGGCCCCGCTACCGCAAGCCTGACCACCCGCCGGGCTCCCGCCTCCCTGAACCGTTTTTCCGCTTCCGACAGGGCTTCTGCGCTTCCCGATACCACAAGCTGCCTGGGAGAATTGATGTTGGCCGCATAGAGCCCTTCCAGCCCTGCGGCGCTCCACGCGGCAATGAGACGCTCAACTTCCCCAGGGGGAAGCCCCAGAACAGCCGCCATGCCGGGCGGATCGCCTGCCTCCGTCTTTATCCGTTCCGCGGTCTTCTGCATGGCCTCGCCCCGGGCCTTTACCAGACGGAAGACATCTTCCGCGGTAATGCTCTGCGAGACGACAAGGGCCGCATATTCTCCCAGACTGTGTCCCGCGGAGGCGCAGACTTCCATGCCTTTTTCGCGGAGGAATGCCGCTGCCGCAAGGTTTGCCAGGGTAATGGCAGGCTGGGCAATATCGCTGCGTTTGAGGCTTTCTTCATCCGCAGTCCGCAGCAGTTCTTCCATATCCCTGCCCATTGTTTCGGAGGCGGTTTCAAAGAGCCGTTTTGCCCCGGTGGAAACCGCAAGAAAATCCAGAGCCATGCCCTGTTTCCCGGATCCCTGGCCCGGAAAGAGCAGGACCGTCTTTTTTACCATATAATCAAATTCCCCCCGTAGGTGAGGCCTCCCCCAAAACCGATGCTCATCACCAAATCTCCGCGGGAAAGCCCGCCTGCGCGGTTAAGCTCATCCAGCGCGATGGGAATGGAAGCCGCGGAAGTATTGGCATATTCTTCAATGTTAAGAAAAAACTTTTCTTCGGGTATTCCAAGCCGTTTTCCCGCGGCCTGTACAATCCGTGCGTTCGCCTGATGCGGTATAATCCGCGCCACGTCTTCAATGCCCACTCCCTCTTCCTTCAACAGGTTTTCTATCGTATCGGTCATGGCCTTGACGGCAAAATTGTAAACCGCCCGGCCGTTCATTTCCAGACAAGCGGAGGCGTCTATGGTTTCCCCTGCCTTCCAGGGATGACGGCTGCCTCCCCGTCTGACCATCAGATACTCAGAGCCGGAACCGTCCGCGCCCAGGATGCTTCTCAACAAACCACGTTTACCGGCACCTTCGGAAGGGGCGCCGGTCTTTTCAAGCGCCACAGCCCCCGCTCCGTCGCCGAAAAGCACGCAGGTTCCCCTGTCATTCCAGTCCGTAATACGGCTGAGAACATCGACCCCGATAACCAGAGCCCGGCGGCGCCCCGCCTTGATGCCGAGGAGTGCCGCCGCGGTTTCCAGCCCATAGATAAAACCCGTACAGCCTGCAACAAGATCCATGGCGCCTGAATTTTTTGCCCCCAGCCTGTTCTGAACGATACACGCCGTGGAAGGGCAGCCCTGAAAATCCGGGGTTGCAGTCCCGATCACTATCAGGTCCAGGCTTTCCGCCTCCAGCCCCGCCATATCCAGCGCCTGCCGGGCCGCTTCCACAGCCAAATCGCTGGCGGCGTTTTCTTCGGAGGCTATATGCCGCGCGCCGATTCCCGTATGGGAACGGATCCACTCATCACTGGTCTCCACCTGCCGGGCAAGTTCTTCATTACTTACCCTCCGGGAAGGTATGCCCTTTCCTGTACCCTTTATTTCAATAGCCATTCATGCTTTTATGACAAAATTCATGAATTTCGTCATGCTCCCAATCTAACAAATTTCTCGAAAATGTCAAGATAAAGTTTTGACACTTGTAACAGAAGAGCGGTTGCAGGGAACGATAAAAACGAAACCCGGATGGGGTTTTTAGATCATCTATATGATGGTATAATTAAAATATGAAACCAGAGAGACTTTCTTTTGAATATATAGAGTCTGTCCGCAAAGTAACCGACTTTGTGGACAGACTCTATATGGTGATTTTTTTTATTCTGTTCTCTTTAAGCGTTTTTTTTGCCGCCTGCGCCTCCCCCCCCTCCGCCGGGGAAGCAGAGCGGGAAGAGGTTTCTGTAGAAAAAGAGACGGAACTGTACGGCCTTCTGCCGGAAAATGCCCTGTTGGGAAGCGGAGCGGATATTTCGGTTCTCCGTTTTGAGCCCGATGAGACTGATTCCTTTGAAATACCCGCCGGAGTGGGCCTTCTGGGCCTGGAATCCGGAGATTCGGCGGATCCTGAACTGAGCCGTTCCTTCCGGGAAACGTATCTGGAAGGCCTTTTCCGGGATTTGCCTCTGGCAGGGGTTCTGGGCGGAGACCTGGTTCATGGCTGGCCTCCCCAGAGTCCTGCGGCCTGGGTACAAAACTGGCAGGGAACAGGGGAAATTCCCAATTCATGGGGCCTTCCTTCCCTGATTCTGGCTGTGCAGGGTTTTGCAGGATCCCGGGCCTTTATCGTCCAGGGCATTCTCATGGATGCGTACGGGAGAAGCGCCGGCATAGGCAGGGCCAACGGAGCCATGGGTTACGGAGCCCCCCTTGGGGAGGATTTTTTATACGAAGGACAGGCGGCCCAGCGCTTTGAGAAGGGTCTTTTGATAGTCGAAACCCTCAGGGACGACGGCCGTACGGGAAGAATCCGTTTTGATCCTGCCGAATTGCCTCCTCCGCCCGAGATGCTGGGTGTCTTTGCGGAGGGCCCGGAAAGGGAGCCTGTGTCCGAAGCCTTCCGTGCCGCGTGGCCCCTGATCTTCGATAAGCTTGCGTCTCCCTCAGCTGAGGTGAAGATAGACGCCCCGGGAACGGCTCTTCTGTTTTCCGCGGCTCCCTGGCAGATCCCCCTGGGTAAGACCGGCCGTCTTTCCGTAAGAGGCATCTATATACAGAGTCTTGCCGAAGGCAGGGCGCTTCTCTTTCTGTCGGATTATTCTGTTACCGGGACAGGAGGAACGGGAAGCGAAGCGGGTTTACGGGCCAGGCTTCTCGTTTCCCCCTTTCTCGATGCCCTTATCGCGGAAGAAGCCCTGCCGGGAAGCCCTGAGCCTTCAGATCCGCCGGGAGAAAGCGGGGGAAGGCGGCTTGACAGGCTCCTGGAAGGCCTTGCCCGTTACGGTATTCCCCTTTCAAATCCCCTGTTCAGGGTCGAAGACGGTTCCTATATCGAAGCTCAGCGTTTTTCCCGTGGCTGGATAGCCGGGAACCTGGGGCAACGCTGATTACCTTGACGCTAATCAGCGTTGCCCCTTGTATTTGCTCATTTCATTACGCAAATACCGCATTAAAGTAGCACTGATTTATTCTCGATTGAATAAATCAGTGCTTCCTTAGAGCGTTTGGGCTAGATTTTTATTTTGGCTCACACCAACTTTCCACTGAGAAAAATTGCGGCGCAACGCGCCCCCTTGCACAATTTTTACGCAACCATTATAGTATTCCTATGCGTCTCTCAAAAACAGACCATACGGCAAGGCAAACCCGCAGGGGTTGCCACGGC
>JAITES010000246.1 GCA_031281925.1 Treponema sp.
ACACCCAGATCTTTCATCTCCTGAATGAACCGTTTCAGCACTTCCCCAACCTTCTGCAGCCTGGCATCCTCTTCGACCTCGGGCTTCTTGTCCGAGATGTAGGTACCGCTCCCAACCTGGGTGGCGAGAATGCCCTTGATTTCCAACTCGTTGTAGGCCTTGGCGATGGTATTGGGGTTTATCTTGAGATTTACCGCCAGAGACCGTATCGTGGGAAGCCTGTCCCCGCTTTTCATGCGGCCCGAAAGGATACCGTATTCTATCTGCTGGATAATCTGCCGGTAGATAGGCACCCCGTTTGCCGGGTCAAGCGAAAAGCTGATATCAGATTGAACTATTGTACTATTCATCTAGTACATTCTTACATGACCTAGTACAATATGTCAAGAGAAATTTGTAAAAAAATTGAAAATATTTTTAGCGTGAAGCTGAAGACTTGCTTGAATCCGTTCCGGAGCCGGGTGAGGTTCCGGAACAGGATCAATTATAATAGATGCTGAACTGGGCTTTTCCGTCAAAGGAGACTTCGGGACCAAAAAAGAGACTGCCCGCGGGAGTTTCAAGCTGAAGGCCTCCCCTGATCCCGCCCCGCCACTGTTTGAACTCCTCTAAACTGTTAATTTGCTGCCATACGCTTCCGCCCCGGAGGGTAAGATTGAAAAAACTCTGTATGCCGAGCAGATTGGAGAGGGGTTTTATCTCCTCAAGCCACGCAAGGCCCAGAATCAGCCTGTTTCGCCCCAGTATCGCTTCCCCCGAATATCCCGGAATGCCTTTTTTTCCGACAGGGCTGAGCAGAGTCCACTTTGATTCAAGTTCGCCCCGGTACGAGGAAAAATTTACATCCGAGATAAAGCTCCGTGAGGAATGGACCACCCAGGCCTTCCTGCCGGAAAAATCAAGCTGTTCATACCAGGGAAAGGTATTATCTTCCCAGAGACGGCTGCCCGCAAAGGGAAATTCGATGGAAAACAGCCATTTTGTATTGTACAAAAAGGTAAGAAACAGGGGCTGGGTAACATTGAGGGTATCATAGCCGATATCGATGCCTGCCGAATGGAGGCCGCCCTTATAGACCAGGCCGCTCTCCTTGTTCTCATGCCGAAGGGGTTTATAGTGGTACATGGCCGACACTTCAAAAAAATTCGCCGGACTAAAGGCCAGACGGACTTTTGTATCCAGGAAAGCAAAGGAAGATAACTCCCTGTCGCTCCGAAGGGAGGTGATGCTTGAGGTACAATAGGCTCCTTCCACGCCCATTCCCAGGGCAAACAGGGGTGAAAGTTCCTTGCTGTATGCAAGGGAAACTGCCGGGCCCTGGGTATCGGCAAATCTGTAGGAAATACCGGTTGATAAAAGGGATTTGGGCAGAAGAAGATCCCTAAAATTAAGATTTATATAATCGGTCATCCCAAAACGGCTGTTTTCGCCCCAGCGGACTTCGGCATCCATGGCAAAAGAGAAATCATTTTTCCGCTGCCGCATTTGTACCCCGGTAAGCGCCAGCACATATTTTCCGTCCTCCCCCTCCAGGTGATACCCAACACTCTCAAAATCTCCCCGTAGGCGGAGAATCTCGATTACCGCTTCCAGTTGGGAAAAATCCACCGGTACGTCAAAGAACCTTTCAAACAGGGAATTGAGGTATTTCCGGGAAAAGCGGGCTTCGACGGTTTTTTCATCCTCAGGCAGACCGTCCGCGCCAATCGATACAAGCCGTATCCCGGAAAAAACCGGCTCGGGAAGATCCCGGTAGCTGCCCGCGCGGCGCCAGTCCTTCTTTTCCAGGGGGCGGAATTTCTCAATTTCCGCGGCCAGGGACAATAATGCCTCCATGCTTTCCATGGAACGGGCATTATTCTCGCCCTTGTCGATTATGGCCCGGCTTTTGCCGAAATCCGTCCAGAAAAATTCGCTCAAGTCCATATCAAGCCGGTAGTCTTCCCTGCCGGAGGACATGTTCGACATAACACTGGCACTCTGAATCAGGCGGATGGTTTGATCGGCCACCACTCCGATATCGTCGATCTCCTCCGCCTTCCGCGGCGCGAAGGAACCGACATCCACGTCGATGATGATATCCGCCCCCCATTCCAGGGCCAAATCAACCGGATTATTGTTCAAAATAGCGCCGTCTACCATATATGTTCCCTGCAGGGGAACAGGGGGAAAAAGCAGGGGAATGCTCATGCTTGCCCGCATGGCCCGGTAAAGGATCCCATGATCAAGGGGAACCCCAACACCGTCGGCAATATCCACCGCAATGGCCCTGAAAGGCAGGGGTAAATCCGCAAAATTCTCCCGCATCGAAACACGGTACACAAGACGGGAAAAGAGAAGCGTAATATTCTGATCCGGCAGAATCCCCTTTCTGTCCCCCGTCCCGCTGCGGTCAAAGGCCAGGGTAAAAAGAGGATTCCGCTCTTCCAGAAGACTTTCCGTGCGGTCGGGCCCCTGGTTAAGAAAAGTTCCGGCCCAGTTGATCCGGGAAGCGGCATCTTCAATGTCGCCGGGCGAATATCCTGCCGCATAAAGCGCGCCGACAAGACTCCCCATGCTGTTTCCGACAACCATGTCCACCGGGATTCCAACTTCTTCCAGAACCTTGAGAAAGCCCACATGGGCGAATCCCAGAGCCGCCCCGCCCGAAAGAACCAGCGCGATTTTCGGCGGCTTTCCGGGCTGAAAGGATTCCGCCTCATCCACCTCCTGAGCACGCGCAGGAAGGACGCCGAGCAGGGCTAAAAGCAAAAAGACCGAAAAAAACCTGTATCCCATAATTGTACTATTCATCTAGTACAATCATACATTAACGGGTATAATTTATCAAGAGGGTGAACTGGTTCACAATTAATCCGTCTGAAAAAGGGCCGGTTCTTCAAAACGAAACCCATGGCGGAAATGGAGAACCCGGAAGAGGGAAAAAATGAGCGATTGCTTAAGATAAGATAAGACATAGAAACAAACGAAGAGAGCATCCAGGGTACCCTTGTCCTTAAAACCAATCCGCCTTATTCACCTCCACTATGGTCCCACCCATACGGACAAGTGGAAACAATCCAGCAAAAGTTTCACGTTGGGCTTGTGCACTTCCTCTGCGAATGTTACGGTTTCGGCGGCCGTATTCAGATGTACAGGCGTGGAAAAACCGGGCTTTGCCCGGTTTTTCCAAGAGCTTGTTCCGAAACCAA
>JAITES010000016.1 GCA_031281925.1 Treponema sp.
TTTGGGCTGGGGAGCCGGAGGGGCTTCCGCAGCGGCCGCGGCTTTCTTTGCCGCTATATACCGGTTAATCGCCACCTGCTGAACCAGGGTAAGTAAGTTACTCATTATCCAGTAAATCAGCAGGCCCGAAGGTACGTCGTAAAGGATGAAAAAGAAGATGACGGGCATAGCGTAAAGCATCATCTTCATCTGGGTATTACTCTGCTGATCCGGAGTCTGTGTTACTTTTCCGTAGAGAAGCTGGGAACCCACATAGATAAAGGGCAGCAGCCTGATATCCGTCCAGCCCAGGATGGGAATACGGAAGTTACTGAAATGATATACCGATTCCGGGAGGGAAAGGTCGGGAATCCATTGGGGAATAAAGAGAGCGCCCCGGAGGTCAAAGTGGTTATTGAACAGGTTATACATGGCAAAGAAGATCGGGATCTGGAGGAGCATGGGAAGACAGCCTGCCACGGGGTTGTAGCCCTCTTTTTTGTAGAATTCCGCCATTTCCGCGTTGAGTTTCTGGGGATTGTCCTTGTATTTTTCCTGCAGTTCCTTGATCTTTGGCGAAAGAGCCTGCATTTTCAGAGTCGATTCGGAACTCTTCCTGGTCAGGGGGAAGAAAAGCACTTTGACAAAAATGGTAAGGAGGATGATGGCTATGCCCCAGTTGTGAACAAAGCTCTGGAAGAGCCGAAGCAGCCACTTGAGGACTGTTTCCAGGGGGGCCAGAATTCCCGAAGTGCTGGCTACGCTGACCAGTTCCAGGTCGGAAAGGCCGAAGCCGTTGTTTCCGTTGTTGTAGACAGCCAGGGCATCCTGATTTTTGGGACCCAGGTAGAAACGGTAGGTATCTTCAGTCCGGGCGCTTGCCAGCGGAGGCCGTATGATGAAGAGCCTTGATGCGTTGCTGAGCCCCGGTTCCTGCCGCTGGGAAAAAACCATGTCGTACTGGGCCAGATAGGGCACGGCAATGAAGGTAAAATACTTGCCTGCGATGGCCGCCCAGGTAGGCCTTGAGCCGATGATGTTGGGACTGTTATCGTTGACCTTCTCCTGCTTGCGTTTGCCGTTGGTATAGCTGAAGTACTGCCTGTATTCGTAGCGCTGATCCAGCTTTTCAAATTGCGGGCCTATCTGGGGGCCGAAGCCCAGGGTATAGGCCGCTCCGCCAAAATTGAAATTCTGCATATCCCGTCCCCCATCCAGGGAAACGGTGAGTTCAAACATATAGTCGGCCGGTTTGAAGAGGTAGCGCTTGCTGAGCCTGAAAAGACCGCCGCCCGGGGCGCTGAAATTCCGGTAAAATTCCACGGTATAGGGGTCGATTCGGCGTACATTGAAGAGGGAATTCACCGGCTGGGCGTTCTGGTTGCCGAAAGCCACGGCAAAGGCATGGGCCTCCTCATCGCCTGAAAGGATCATCTCCACAAAGCCTTCCGTGCCGGTATGCTCCTTGAGCCTCCAGGAAACGATATCCCCCCCCTTGTTGGAAAGGGTAACGGTCAAAAGTTCCGTATTGACGGTGATATGCTCTTCGCTGACAGGCCCGGCCTCCACAGGAACTTCGCTCAATACCTCTTCGGCAGGAACAGATTCTTCGGGAGGGGGCAGTTCAGGGCTTTGAACCGGACTTTCCGTGACAGGAGCTTCGCTTACGGCTGAAGGCCGTACCGGTTCGGGGGTTTTGGGAGCAAAAAACACCCCCTGAATAAGATAAAAACCGGAAATAACAACGACTGAAAGCACAATCGCAAGTACTGTATTTTTTTCCATTACAAATCCTTATGGGACAGGGTCATAGCCTCCCGGATGAAAGGGGTGGCAGCGAAGGAGCCGTTTAAGCGCCAAAAAAGAACCCCGGATTATTCCGTACTTCTCCACCGCCTCATAGGCATAGACGGAACAGCTCGGCACAAAACGGCAGCATGGAGGGAAGTGAGGCGAAACGGCACGTTGATAAAAACGGATAAAGAGAAGCGCTATCTTCCGCTGGAACGACATTCCGGTTTTCCCATAAACAAGGCGGAGCGGCCAAACAGATATTCAAGCTGTTTCATGCGGCTTGAAAGGCCCGGCTTCTCCTCTCCTTCCCGGAGGGGATACACCAGCAATACCAGATCATGGCCGCCCTGCAGCCGGGGCCGCAGCAGCCTGTAGGCTTCTCTGCCAAGCCGCCTGGCCCGGTTTCTTTCCACCGCATTCCCGAACTTCTTCGGAAAGGTAAAACAGATCCGGTTACAGGACAGCCCGTTCTTTAACACAAACAATTTCGCGCCGGGGCATCCGTAACGTTTCCCCCGGCTGAACACTTCCTTTACTGCATTCCTCCCTTTTAGACGCTCTTTAGGTCTAAAACAGCAGGAATGAGCCCCTTCCTTCACTAATACGGCTTCTTCTCGTCAGAAATAGATAACTTATGCCGGCCTTTGGCCCGGCGGCGTTTAAGCACCAGTCTGCCTCCCCGGGTTTTCATCCGGGCACGGAAACCGAACTTACGGTTCCGTTTTACTTTGCTTGGTTGGTATGTCCTCTTCATGGACTCATCTCCTATATATTAAGGTTCTTGGATGCTATATAGCGTCTGTCCACAAAGCCGGTTACTTTACTGACAGATCATTTTAGGGAAGTATACAGGAACGGTCAGGGATGATCAACTGCTGTGATGCTCTCGTATTACCCCATGCGGGGGAAGCTCTGATCGGCGCATATCCGAATGACGCCGGGTTTCGGTATGATGCCTTACAAAGCAAGGGTGATTTTTTCACGGATAAGGTCGTTAATTACCTTTGTCTGACTCTTGTGGGTCGTTTGTGCCTGAGTGCGTACATATTCGGCAACGTCCCGATCAAGTTCGCTTAACAGCAGAGTATTCCGCGCAAAACCGGGCTTTACACCCTGTTTCAAAAGATTCGGTCCCGGTTCAAAGGTATTTTCGGTGTAATAGTCGTCCCACTGCCCGCACTCGGCATCGGTCATTCCGGTTTTCTGTTCTATCTCGGTCATGGCGGTTCCTCATCTTCAAACAGATAGTAGAAGCGGGGCTGGCACGGCATGGCGAATATCCGCTTCATCAAGGTTGTGTTTGAAGGCTGTATCACGAAAGATAAACTCCGGCTCCATATCCAGACTTTATAATCGCTATGGAAGAAAAGCAAGA
>JAITES010000153.1 GCA_031281925.1 Treponema sp.
CGTTATATTATCTCCAGGGGAATCAGCGAAGAGATGATAGAGCGCTTCAAATTGGGCTACGCGCCGGCAAACCGGGGCTGGCTTTTCAAATTTCTTATAAAAAAGGGATTTTCGGAAGCTCTGCTGGCCTCATCCGGCCTTTTCTCCGAACGGTATCCCCAGTCCAGCTTTTTTTTTGGCCGGCTCATGTTCCCCATCGCCGATCGCCAGGGCCGGATTGTGGCCTTTGGCGGCAGGGTTATCGCGGGGGACGGGCCCAAATACATCAATTCCCGGGAAACGGAGATTTACCATAAGGGGCAAACCCTCTTCGCCATCGATCTTGCCCTGCCGGAGTTACGAAAAACCAAGGCCGCTTACCTGGCGGAAGGCTATATGGACGTGATTGCCCTGCACCAGGCGGGCATTACCAATGCCCTGGCCCCCCTGGGAACCGCCTTTACCGATGATCAGGCAAAACTTCTGGGCCGCTGGGCGGATCAGGTGAACCTGGTCTTCGATTCCGATGACGCCGGCCAAAACGCGGCGGTCAAGGCCATTATGACCTGCCGGAAGAGCGGCCTTGGCTGCAGGGTAACTGTTCCGGGCTCCGTCCCGCCGGCGGGAGACCCCCAGGCCCCCGGCGGGGAGGCGGCGCCGTCAAAAGATCCGGCGGATATTTTGAAATATCAGGGCCCGGATGCCTTGCAAAAACAAATGAAATGCCTTATAATGGATTTTGAGTATCTTGTTTCCCGTAGTAAGCGGCTTTACGATACCTCGCGATCCGAAGGAAAGGCAAAGGCCATCGCCTTTTTGTTTCCCTATCTTGAATCCTTGGAATCGGACGTGTCACGGGATGCCTGTGTCGGCGCCGTCGCGGACACTTTTGGGGTCGACCGGACGGCAGTTTTAAGCGATTATAACCGGAGGCATACCGGGAGGGCAGCGCCGCAACCGGAAGAGGGGAAGGGAGATCAACAGCCCCTGCGGGCCAACGACGAGTTGAATCTCTTGACCCTGGTGATGGTCAATTTTCACTTGTATCCAAGGTTTCGCAAGGCCATAGGGATAGACGAAATAGAGGACGCGGCTGCAAAAGAACTCTTTATCGCCATGGAAGAGTGTTATGTCCGCGAAGAAAGCGGCGCCGGCTCGCTCTTATCCCGTATATCCTCGGAGCCGTTGCGAAACTATGTAGCTGGGAAGGGCATCTCCAAGGAATTTGAGGGAAATCCCGAACAGCTCATGATGGATGGTATTAGAAAACTCAGTCAAAAACGGCTCGGGCGCAGACTCTCCGAAATAGCGGCGGAACTGCGTAGCTTGGAGCAGAGCCCCCCCGTCGCGGGGCGGGAACATCGACTCGATGAACTTCTGATACAGAAGATGGACATCGATACCGAATTGCGCCGCTTAAAGGAAGACAAGGTATGATGATGGAAGTACCACCCCAGGACCTGGCCCTTGATCCCGCAGTTATCAAACTTATTGAACACGCAAAAGGAAAAAAGACCCTCTCATACGAAGAACTTTCTGATTATCTTCCCGAACATATCGCCAATTCCGATAAGATCGACCAGGTCCTCGCCCTCCTGGAAGCAAACAATGTCCAGCTTGTTGAGGAAGAAGGGGCCGGGGAGGACGAAGGGGAACCTGAAGCCCGCAAACCGTCAAGCAGTGAAAAAAAGCGCCTGGTTTCCAACGATAAAGAATCCTCCGTGGACGATCCTATCAGGCTTTACCTGCGGGAAATCGGCAGGGAAAATCTGCTTACCGCGGAGCAGGAGGTGGAGCTTTCCAAGCAGATGGAGGAAGGGGAAAACATCATCAAGGGGGTAATCAAAGAATCAGGCATGATTATCCCCGAATTCCACCACATCTACCAGAAGCTCAACCCTAAAAAGGATATCCGGGAGCTTAACCTTTCAAAAAAAGAAGTAACCGAGCAGATGACCGAACGCCGCCGGCTTTTGCAGAACTACAAGGAAACTATCAAGCTCATCCTGTCGGATCTTAAAGGCTATATGGAGCTCAAGCGGCACATTATCGCCCGGGGGGGGAATTTCTTTGAGGATCCGGAACTCTTACAGATCCGCGGCCGGATCATGGGGGCGATCAACGATGTTGAGATCCATCCGGAAGAGATCACCGGATTTTCCGAGAAATTTCTCCAGGCGTCCAAAAAGATCAAGCGCTTCCGTAAGGAACAGGAAAAAATTGAAAAACATCTGCGGGTGGCCTCCCTTAAGGAGTTAAGGGCCATAGGCCGCAGGCTGACTATCAAGGACGAGCGGGAACAACTGGAGGAGGAACTGGGCCTTAGTTCCGATGAAATCAAAGAAAAGATTCGCCATATCCAGGTAACGGAAAAAAAGATCCACCAGATGGAAGCGGAATTTGAGGAATCCATCGACAGCATCAACCAGATGGCCAAGGAAATAAGCCGCGGCCGGGTGATGATGAAAAACGCCAAGGACCGGCTTATCAAGGCAAACCTCCGGCTGGTGGTGTCTATCGCTAAAAAATACACGAACCGGGGGCTCCATTTCTTCGACCTGGTTCAGGAAGGGAACATCGGCCTCATCAAGGCGGTGGAAAAATTCGAATACAAAAAGGGCTTTAAATTCTCTACCTACGCTACCTGGTGGATTAGGCAGGCCATTACCCGGTCCATTTCGGATCAGGCCCG
>JAITES010000227.1 GCA_031281925.1 Treponema sp.
GAGGGCGCCTTTTCTCTTGCCTCTCCCCTGATCGGTCTCCGTAAAAAGATAGATCTTCTGGCCGCACGGATCAGGGCGATGCTGGAAGACATACACGAAAATGACCAGGATGATCCTGCTGTCTGGGAGACAAAATCCATACTGAGGCGTCTTGAGACCGTGGGGAGTATATGTCTTGCCTTTGTCGAATACCGGGAACGGGAACAGGAGGTGCTCTGGATAGAGAAAAGGGGAACGGGAGCGGACGCATGGACGATATTCAGCGAAACTCCGGTGGATGTGGCTCCCGGTCTTGATGAAGCCCTCTTCAGGCCAAACAAGACGGTTATCTGCACTTCCGCCACGCTTACGGTTTCAGGTTCCTTTAACTATTGGGCAGGGAGAAACGGCGCGGCTCTCAACCCGGAACGGGAAACCATGATGGGTATCTTCCCTTCACCCTTTCCGTATTCCAAAAGCGTGCTTCTGGCGGTTCCCACCGACGCACCCCTGCCCGACGAAGAGTCCTACCAGGAATTTGTTGATTATGCGGCCCTTTCCCTGACTCTGGCTGCCGGAGGCTCGGCCCTGATTCTCTTTACCTCCTATCTTTCCCTTAAAAGCGCCTACAATGCGGCTCAGCCGGAACTGCAGCGTCAGGGTATCCGCTGCCTCAAACAGGGAGACGATGACCGGGCCCGTCTGCTGGCTGTCTTTCTGGAAGACCGGGCCAGCGTTCTCTTTGCTACCGACAGTTTCTGGGAAGGAGTTGATGCGCCGGGTGATACCCTGCGCCTCGTGATCCTCTGCCGTCTCCCCTTCAGAACCCCAAAAGATCCGGTATTTGAAGCCCGGCGGGAGGCGGTAGAAAAATACGGTGGAAATGCTTTTATGGAACTTTCCCTTCCCGAATCGGTGATGAAGTTCAAACAGGGTTTCGGCAGGCTCATGCGCCGTTCCAGCGACAGGGGAGTGATAGCGGTACTGGACGGAAGACTGCTAAAGAAACGTTACGGTGAACACTTCCTCAGATCACTGCCCGAAACAAGAACCTGTTTTACGGAATTTGAAAACATTGTGCAGAATACGGAGCGGTTTCTCTTCCCCTAATTCTCCGTGTCGAATATGGTTTTTCCCAGATCCGGCGCCCGGGCGGGCAGCGCGGAACGGTATTTTTTCAGTTCTTCCTTTTCTCGCTCCAGGTCCGGGAAGCTGTAGACCGCCTCCTTTCCTTCCACGCTGATTTCGGGCATGGAATAGGCGCCCATCTCCTTCATGATTTTTTCCCTGGCTTTGGAGAATTGTTTGGGTTTGCAGCCTGCGGAAGGCGCCTCAATGTCGCTTTCTTTTATACCCTTGCCCTGTTCCCAGATTCGGCTGTAGGCCAGACGGCGGAGGTTCTCCATTTTTATCTCTTCGTTGTCCCTGCAGAGCCCCAGATAGCGCAAAGCCGGAATGAGCCAGAAAAGGAAGGAAAAGGCTATGGGCACAAGGCCGAGCACAATGGTAAGCAGAGGGAGAGGATCCGCAATAAAGGATTTGAGGAGCACATAGGAGAAACCGTAGAGGTAAGAGGAAGCATGCAACTGGGCCTGGGTAAGGATCGCCCCTGTGTTAAGTGAGTTCCAGAAGAAGTAGCTGCCAAAGAGGAGATTCACTCCGTTGATCAGGCTAAAGGCGGTATTCATCTTCTTTTCGTTGCCGGAGAAGATGCCCAGGGGCCGCAGGGGAATGCTGCCGCCGAAGGATCTGTCCCGCAGATCCTGGCGTTTAAGGAGTTCGTCAAAACGGTACACGATGGTTCCGCCTTCGGTTACTTCCGGACTGCCCCCGTAACGGGAACAGTAGGCCATGATCTCCTCTTCGGCCCTGTCGGGTTTTGCCCCGGTGAGGAGCATGAATTCCGGCAGGCCGATCACACCCCGGTTGGCCTGGATATAGGCAATGACCGCTTTCTGTTCCCGTTCTTCCCGGTTTGCGGAGGGATTTCCATCCCCGAATACAAAGGAAAAGATCGCCCTGTGCAGGGGTTTCCCTTTGGGCTTCTGTTTTTGGGGATAAGAGCCGTCATAAAAAGCCCGGTCAACGCTTTTTGTCAGTTCCGAGTAAAACCAGAGCCGGATGATCAGGTTGAAGATCGATGAGGCAAGGTAGAAGCCGCCGCCGCTATTCCGGGAACGGCTTGAGGAATTGGAGGAACCCGCAACGGAGAGTACAAGACTTGCAAGGGCAATAAGCATGAAAAAGGCAAAGTAGCCTACCAGCATGAACATGATCCAGATCTTGAACAGGAAAGAAGCGGCAATTTTGAAACCGTTCAGGAATTTTTCCGTAAAACGTTTGAAACTTACGGCAAAACCGCGGTAACGGCTGGTAAAACCGCGGGGAAAGGAATAGCGGATCTCCGAAGATTCAGTTACTTCAAGCCTGGCTGAAAATTCATCGGCGGCCAGCGGAGCCAATTCCCGGACTTTCTCCAGGGGCAGGGCGGTAGCGGCTACTATATCCGCCACCGTGGCTCCCTTGCGGTATCTGCGGAAAGCATCGGTTATTTTGCGGTAGGCCTCTTTATCGCCGGCTGGGCGCTGATTAAAAAACTTAGGAAGCGACATTTTCCAGTACTTTACTCCGTTTTTTCACACCCCGTGCCAGAATGTCCGCCAGACTGAGGCTCCGCAGGTAGTCATTCATAAGGGTGGTAACATCTACCCAGACCTGATGAGCCATACAACCTGCCTCTCTGGCGCATTCATCCTCATGTTTTTCACAGAGACTCACCTCCAGATCCTCACCTGCGGCATCCATAATGGCCTTGACGGTGAGTTTATCCAGAGGCTGGGCAAAGCAGAAGCCGCCGCCGGGCCCCCGGACTGATGAAACAATGCCCGCCTTCCTGAGCTTAAAGAAGATTTGTTCCAAAAACACGGAAGAAATGTTTTCCTCCTCCGAAAGGGTGTTGATGGAGATAGGTTCCCCATTTTTGCTCATTTTTGCAAGAGCCAAGGACGCCCGCAACGCATAACGGCCTCGTGTAGTAATTCTCATTGAGAAAACCCCCTTACAAGCTTATTGGAACAGCCTCATGATAAAGTATTTTGAAAAAAAGTGAAATAGAAATGGCTTCAAAATGAAAAATAAAAATTCTCCCTGTGGTATATTGCGGAAAACCATCTATAAAAATATACTCTTTCTCATGAGCAAGGTTATTCTCAAGGCCGAGGATCTTGACGGTTACCTGAATGACGGGGACCGGGATTATCTTTTGCGGATGAATGGTCTCTATACCAGGGCCATGGATTCATACCGGATCCTCGCCGCAGGTTCCTTTGGGCAGAAGGCCCGGGATGAAGAAGATAAGCTTATCGCACTTTACAACGAGATGGGGCTTCTCATGCAGGACATCTGCAGGCAGGAGCCGGGTTTGAAGGTATATTCCTTCATTATGCCCCAGGAAAGCCACGCGGAAGCTTCCCAGGTTATCGCCAAGCTCCGGGATGTGAATACCGAAAACCAGGAATTTGTCTACTATATCCAGAGATCCTATGAAATGCTCTTCAAGCTGGCCTACGGGGGAAAGCCCGGCGTAAACAAAAATTATCTCATAGTAAAGACTCCGGTAAACGTTCCGGTACAGAATTTTGCCGTTCACAAGATTACCAACGTTGACAGCATGATCGAAAACACGGTGATGTGCGTCATGCTCCGGGGAGCCCTGCTGCCTTCTATGATCATGAGCAAGGAGATTCAGGAGTATTCCTCCCACGGCTATGTGACTCCCTTTGCCCTTTTCAGGATCAAGCGGGATGAAAAGAAGCATGAAAACGACATGGAGTATATTCTGGATCTGGATAAGTCTTTCTTCGATCTCAAAGTCCTGGACGGGAAAGACCTTATCTTTGCCGATCCCATGAACGCCACGGGCGGCAGTCTTGTAACGGTAGTAAAGTACCTTATCGGCGAGGGGATAAAGCCCAGATCCATACAGTTTTTTAATGTAATCGCCGCATTGAAGGGGGCCTTGAGGGTGGTCCGTGCCCTGGATAACTGTCAGGTGTATACGGTTTGGATGGATCCGGTCTTGAACGAGGCTGCCTATATCATGCCGGGGCTCGGGGACGCGGGGGACAGGATCAATGGCCAGGACGGGGAAGAAAAGCCCCGGAACATCATCCAGCTCATCGCCGATTACGGGATCAACATCACGGGCCTCTACCGCGCCCAACTCCGGGAGATTGAGGACACGGTGCTCAATAATAGAAAATGAAGCTGTTTTTTCTGCCGCTCATAATGTTTGTCCTGTTTTCCGTTTCGGGCTGTCTTTCCCGGGGTGCGGCCTCGGCGGAAGAGTACTACAGTATCGGCATGGCCTATTTCGAGCTGGGAAAATGGGAGGAAGCGGAGAAATGGCTTAGCCGGGCGCGTTTTGTAGACAAGACCAAGAATGCTTCGGAATACAATCTGGGGCGCATTGATTTTGAGTTGGGCCGTTACCAGGATGCGGCAAAGAAATTCGAGTCTATTCTAAAAAAAGATCCCCAAAATGTGATGGCTCTTAAAGCCGCGGCTTTTGCCAGGCTAAAAAATGAAGAATTTGACAAGGCGGAGGCCCACTACAAGAAGCTCCTCGTCATGGTTCCCGAAAGCGCCGACGATGGCTACAACTACGCTCTGCTTCTCTATGCCTCAAAAAAGTATCCTGAAGCCGAGGAGATTCTCTCCCGCTATGAATTTGCCCTCAAGGATTCGGCGGACAGCCTTCTTCTTCTGGCCCGTACCCAACGGAAACAGAACAAGGTGGAGGCTATGGATAACTATGACAAGTGGCTGGCCAATAATTCCGATCCCAAGGTGAGCTATGAGTATGGTCAGGTTCTGGAAGAGGCCGGTTTCTTCGCCCGGGCAATAGAGCAGTACCGGCAAACCCTCAACAGTCTTCCCCAGGACAGCACGGATCCGAAACGTTCCGATCTCCGTTTTACCATCGCAAAGCTCTTTTTTATAGCGGACGGGGAAAATCCCGAAGGGCTGACGGAACTCAGGGCCGCCATTACCGACGGCTATTCCGATATGGATGTCCTGCGGGAACTGGCCGCAGATGAGCGGGTAAGCGAGGCCAACCGGACTGAGATCCTCGCTCTCATCACCGAAACCGAACAGGCCGCCGCCAAAGCCGAAAAAGAGGCTGCCGAAGCGGAAGCGGCGGAAGCCGCCGAAGCGGAAGTCCAGCCTGAAGCGGAATCAGAAGAAGACCTTGAGGGTAGTGCCGATAGTCCCCAGGAATGAAAGGGATTTGGCGGTTTCATCCTGAGCTATGTCGAGTTTGGCAAAGACTGAAAAATCAAGGCGTCCCAGGATGCGGATAATTGATTCGTGGCCCAGAGCAAGGTTCCATGTAAGGTAATCGTTTTGATTTATGGTGCGGGAGATCGTCAGTTCCGCCTTTTCTCTTCTGAATTGTTCATAGTCCGAATCCAGCAATTCCGAAAGTTTAAACCAGGAACCTTGAGTTCTTACCGCGCCGGCAACAAAATTGTAAAACATGCTGAGCAGGCTCTTCTTTGTGGGAACGGTCCAGGAAAGTTCCATGCTTTCAAGCCAGTTCTGGCTTGTCCCCGCGGAAAATCCGCTGCCGTTGAAACTTGCCGTGGCGGTATTGTTCAGGGCCAGCTCTTCTCCGGTAAAACCGTGAAACGAGGCATCGAAACTTGACTGTATGCGGAAAGAGTCATCCTCAAAGAAATGGGAACCGTCTTCCCTTCGGGGCTGGGCCACGGAAAGTTCCAGAGCATGGGCATACTCGTCTCCCTCATAGAATGAAACAAGGGGATAAACCCCAAAGGCGCCGAACATATTCACCGCGGAAAATCCCAGGTTTCCTCCCCAGTTCAGGGTATCCCTGTTGGTATCCATGCGTTTTTCAAGGACTCTGCCGATGTTGATCCCCGCGCTGGAAGGAATAAAAAAAGCCTTAATATCGTAGTGGCTGGGAAATTGGCCCTGGATACTGTACTTGTCATCAAAGGAAGAATAATCGGTTTGGGGAGAAGAGAGGGCGCTTCCCGGGCCTTCTTCCATGGCTCTCCTCGAATCATCGCTCCACAGGGAGTAGAGGGGGAAGAGACGCCAGAGGGGAAGGGAGTCGTTGATGCTGTTCCAGTAGAGTTCCCCGTCATCCAGGGCATCTGCGCCGGAAAAGGCAAGGCTCCTGCTGAAAGTCCGTTCACCCCGGAAGAGGATGTTTACCGGATTCAGGTTGAGGGGAAAATCCAGCCTGCTTGAACTGGTAGATATTGTGCTGTTGCTGAGCGCCGTAAAATCGCTGGTACCTTCCAGAGTGAGATTGACACCCAGAGGTCTTGTACCGAGATTCAGGGAGCCCAGGCCGTGAATATTCCGTTCCCTGGCTCCGCCTCCCAGGTCGGGGGCCATTTTTCCCCAGCTTTCTGCCCAGGCCCTGCCGTAATCTTCAATCCAGGCGCCTTCTTCATCCTCTTTCCAGCCCGCATCGAGATTCAGGGTCGGCGCGGGGATATAGACACGGGGAGGAGCCCAGCTTGTCTGAATTTCCCAGTTCCTGTCCAGTATTTCCTCTTCAAGGCTTGTCTCCGCGTTCACCCTGCTCCGCAGGAACCGCGAGAGCGTAAGTTCCGCACTGTGTTCCATGGTTCCGTCTTCGGGAGAGAGGCCAAAGTTTTCCGACGCGGAGAAGGGCCCCCATGCCCGGGAGATGCCGTGTCCCGCGTCCCAGTATACATCGGAACCTTCTCCGTTCAGGTTATTGTCCTGCCAGGTAAGCCCGTAGTTTCCCTTTATATCGGCGCCGAGTACCTTTATCTCTCCGCTGGAACGGCTGATTATACCGCCTGAACCTACCGATTCTGCGGTAAAAGGATCCCCCCGCAGACCTGTCTCAAGGGCAGTATTGAAGGCAGGATCGGAAAAAACGACCGTTTTTCCCATTTGGAGTAAAGTACCGGGACGTTTCCATTCGAAGGCAGTACCTCCATTGATCCTGAAGGCAGGAGCTGAGTCTTCCAGGATAATCTCATCCAGAGAAAAACCGCCGTCGGGAACCTTTGGTCCTTCGGAATCAATAAAAAAGGCTGTATATCCTGATTTTCCCGGGACAATTTCCCCGGAACGGGATTCCAGGGAAGGCCGGTAAGCGAAGGATGCGCCCGGAACGCCGTTTCCCTCAACGGAAATTCCCTGCCCGAGTCCCGCATACCGGACTTCAACCTTGTTCCACTCTCCGGGAACAAAGGCCGAAAGGGGTACGGTTCCTTCAAGATACGTCTCCCGATCACGGTCCAGGGATTCCGGCCCCCGGCCAAGCAAAAAACGGAGACGCGCGGGCATCTGGTTTGAAAACGCGGGAGCCTTGAAGAAAAAGCTCAAGACCCTGTATTCGGAGAGGGGGATCCCGGCAGTTCTTCCGTCAACGCCGGGGCTTTCTCCGCTTTCAAGCTGTTCCCATCCGGCCTGCAGTACCTTTTGATCTCCTGAAGGATGAAGCCGGCCGATAATATCGCCGTATTTTAGTCCAAGGGATTCGTCGAGCCACTCCCTGGCGGAAACGGAACTTTGGCCGGCTGAGTCCCTGGCGCCTTTAATGGCGCCGTTTTTTACAACGACCGGCCTGAACGGAGACGCGTGGAGGATCGGGGGGGCCAGAAGTATTGTTCCATCCATGGAGGAAAGTCCCTGTTTAAGGGCTATGATTCTAAGATATGTGGCTCCCCGGAGTTTTCTCCGGTCTTCATCATTGAGCTGTACTGTTTCTATTCTGGCTTCGGAACCGAAGGCGGCAGGGTTCCTGGGGGTGTTCTGCGGGGAAGGGTAGATCTGCCGCTCCATGATCAGCGCGGGATTTTCCGTAAAAGGGCTGTCCTTTTCCGAAAGGATGCCGATCTGCAGAATAAGGACGAAATCCGAATAGTCTCCGCCGAAAGAATGAAAACGGAAAGGTACTTCTATTGCCTTGGTTTCCTCCAGTATACTTCCTTCGTCCCCCAGGGGAACTTCAAAACCGGCCCAGGTCTTGCCGGAACCCAGGCTGAATTCGGCGCCCAAAATATCCGTCTTATCGGTGAGGAGAGGATCCCTCACGGGGAAGGGCCCTGTTTTTCCGCTTACCTCTCTGGCGCCGTCCCAGCCTATTTCACGGATCGTAGTTCCCAGGGCAGTACTTTCCTGATAATTCTGGTAGATGAGATTCCACTGGTTTGCGGAAGAGAGTTCCCCGTATAATCCTCCCATGATATAACCGGGCGCTTCGGAATCGAAACTGTCCTGAGCGGGAAGGTTCATTGTCAGTTCCGAACTCTCCATGCCAGCGACCCGGTAGAGGCTTGATGTATCGTTCTGCTCAAAACCCGCGCCCAGAGTGACACGGGCCTTTATGTTTTCAGTCTCCCAGGAAGTTTCCGCGCCCAGCCCGACGGTTCCCGGATTGGTCGCGCCTTCCTCGGAAAAAGTCTGCGGTGCGGTTCCCGGTAACTGCATGGCCTGCATATTCCAGCGGAGCCCCAGGCCGAGTCCCGCGTTCAAAGGGCCTGAATTTTCGTAGACGGCGCCGAGTCCCGCTACCAGGCTTCCCAGATCCGAACCGGCGCTTTTTTTAAGGTAACGGATGCGGATAACTTCGTTGAAACCCGCAGGGCTGGAGAGGCGGACCGTCCCGCTGTTTTCATCAAAACTGGAGGAAGAATCCTCAAGACCTCCCCGGAAAACCTGTACGGAACCGGGTACCACATCCGTCCCGATGGCATAGGAACCTGCGGAACTGTAGTTGGTAAAGCGTATGCCCAGATCCGCAGGGTTCTTCCAGGAACCGGGAAGATATAATTCTCCATAACGATCCGCCATGGGCCAGCGGGCTTCCGGCTTCCTTCTGTCCCGTGCGGGTTCCTCCCGGATAAGTTCATAGATGCCTCTGCGGACCTCACTGCGGGCATAGAAGGGAAGGGTTGCGGCGACCGATGCGTCGTCCAGGGAGAGAACCCTGTAGCCCGGAACACGTTCCCCGGTCGAAAGGGTTACCAGTTCCGCATTGGCGGTGGCGCTGGAAGGAGCCTCGTAGCGGGAGAGGTTTTCAAAGGGGGAAAAAGCGCCGCCTTCCCGGAGCACGAGAACCCTCGTCCCGTTACTGAGGAGCAGATCCCCCGGCCGCCTGAGACCCGAGTTGTCTCCGCATTGGGGATAGGAGGCAAGATCGTGATCCGGGCCGAACCAGTCCTGTACATCCGAGAGAAAACCGCTCCCCGGAGCGGTATAGCTCCCCAGTGA
This sequence comes from Treponema sp., assembly GCA_031281925.1. Classification (GTDB taxonomy): domain Bacteria; phylum Spirochaetota; class Spirochaetia; order Treponematales; family Breznakiellaceae; genus JAIRNJ01. The sequence goes on from JAITES010000227.1 coordinate 9,268, forward strand.
AAGATTCCAGGGCTGTCCGTTGCCGTTTTTGCTGTAGGCAACGGCAACCATGCCTTCAGGACTTGTACTCAGTTCCACAAGGCCCGCCGCGGCTCCCGAGGCATACTCACCGGGCAGGGCCAGTCTCCAGTGGCGGCCCTGGTTATCCAACAGGTCGCCATTTTTATCTTCAAGGTAGACCTGGGGGGCCTCGTCCAGATTGTTATCGGGAAGGACAAAGGAACGGTAACGGAGAGGATTTTTAAGTTCGGTATAGCTGTAGCTTCTCTCCCGGTTTCCCACAAAGACCCTCTCCTCCCTGGCGCCCATATCGTAACGGAAGAGACTGTGGAATTTGATGTCCCCGCCGCCGAATTTCCCGTAAAGCCCGAATGCGTAAGGGTTGTCTCCTCCCAGATCGAGATAGGGGAAGCGCGGAAAATCGAGGCCCGTATTGCCGACACCGACATACTGAACCGGCTCGTTCCCCATACCCTGATAACCTGCCCGGTATGTGTTTACATTGGGCGAATTCCCGTCTTCCTGAAAACTGGCTTCCACAAACCAGCGTTCCCGTATCCACAGTGAAAGCGTAAGATCCGCTTCCTGTGTAAAAAGCACCGGAGAATCTTCGGATTTGGCGTAAAATTGATTGAATTCCCGGCTATGGGAGAAGCCGTAATTGGCCTGCAGGGTGCTGTTCCAGAACCCTGAAATGAAGAGATCCACATCGGTATCTCCCAACTGAAAACTGGCCAGTTCTGTCTTCGCTTCTTCGGTGATACGTTTTTTAAGGACTTCGATGTCCATCTCCAGGGCAGGACTTTCCTTTTTTTCGGGACTGGAGGCTTCCAGAAGAGGGTATTTTTCGGTAGAATCAGCTTCCTGGGCCGTGATGGATGCCGGACAAAGGGAGATCATGAGAAGGGCGAGAGATAGCGGAACTCTCCGCCGGGCTCTGCGGGAGCGAAGGCGGAGGCAAGGGCTTAGCAAGGCATACATCTATTCAGTATAATAATCGGCAGAATAGCCTGTATCAGTAGCATTGAGGTATATTGAGGTATCAATGATCGTGTCCATGATTCAGTTTATTTTTGAAATTCCGGAAGTGGACAACATAAAGGAAAAAAGGCGGATAATCCGCTCCATCAAGGATAAACTCCGGCACAGGTTCAACATGAGCGTTGCCGAGGTAGATCTCCAGAATTCCCTGAGTTTTGCCCAGATTGGAGGCGCTCTGGTTTCCAACTCCCGCAGTTTCGGAGAAACGGTACTCCAGAAGGCCTTTGAAATGATCGAGCGCGATTTGCCGGTTCGTATTCAGGACATGAGCATCCATTCCGAGGAATTTTAGACATGTATAAAAAGTTGTTTCCAATTCTCTTTCTTTCCCTGTTCCTGGTTTCCTGTATCGGTGTAAAGGCCGGTATTTCCGTTGACGCGGAAGGAAAGGGCCGTATATCCCTGGAATACCGTATCCTGCGGGAATTTGAATCTCTTGGACGTCTCGACGGCAACGAAGCCTGGCCCATCATCCCCGCGGGAAAGGCGGATCTGGAGCGGAGCCTTGAACGGCTTCCCGGAATGAAGTTGAAGTCATTTTCTCAAAAGGATGAAGGAAACGATATCCGGCTTCGCGCCGAAATGGAATTTTCTTCGGTGGAGAGCCTGCTCCCCTTTCTCGACGCGTGGGGGGAAAGGGCCTTCTATCGGAATGAAAATGGCAAAAAGCGGCTCTCCCTCTGCCTGAATCCCGGTGGAAAGCCCTATGATCCTCAGCTTATCGCAATCTTTAAGCGGTTTTCAGAGGATTATGTATGGGAATTGAGCCTTACCGCGCCCGGAACGGTTTCGCTTGCGGCAAAAGACGGGAAGGGGAATCCCCTTGCGGAACTGCCCGAGGGAGCAAAGCTTGAAGAAAACGGTAAAACGGCGCGTTTTTCTATAACTCCGGCCGGTATCCTCTCCGCGGAAAAGGGCCTCATTCTCGATTTTTCATGGTAGCCAAACTCAGGGTAAGGGCCCGGAGCAGGAGCAGCAGGAAGGGAAGAATCAGCAGGGCGGCGGAGAGAAGCCGTCTGTGCCCCGCATCCGCAAGAAGCTTCAGGTAAGCGGGGAAACCGTCCCGGTAAAGCAGGGGGAGCAGCATCAGCGGGAGGGGGGCAAGGATTGCGCAGATCCATACCAGGACAGGGTTTTTGAGGATTCTGCCCAGAAGCAGCAGAAGGAAGGCTCCCAAAAGAAAGGGGAGATAGATAATATCAATCGCCAGCGCAATAAACATTTCCGCATTCATTGAAAAGAGGGCGGCGGCCCCAAAAATTTCGGCCAGAGGGGATCTGTGTTTTCTTCTGTTCCGTAAAACCCTTGCTATGAACCACACAAGGCTGCATGAGGTACAGAAAAGAAAAGCGGTCAGTATAAGCCCTTCCGAAAGGAAAAAAGTATGCCCTGCCAGGGACAAAAAGTTGTAATGCAGGGATGAATCGTCCCGGTAAATGTCCGTTTGTACCGCATAACGGGCAATAAGGCTGCCCAGAGCTTCGCTCTCAATGGGATGGCTGCCTTCCCGTGCCTCCGCCTGAAGTGCCCTGAAGCCCTGACCCTGGAGCTTCCGGAGGTAGGGGCTGGATTGGGCAATGCCGAGTCTGAGAAGCTCGGCGGGTTCCCCAAAACTGTATGCTATATTCTCCTCATTACAGAGCCGGGACAGGGGTTTAAGCATATCCAGCTGAACAAGGGAAGATTCCGTACCATGACGGAAAACGAGCGAACCGGGGCGTTCCGCAGGCTCAAGCCTGAAAATCAGGGTATAAAACGGATCGTTTATGATGCTGTCCGCCGCAGGAAAAACCTCTTCCCCCTCCAGAGGAGCCTCCTCATCGCCGGGAAAAGCGGCAAAACAGTCGGCTGGAATCTCCTCCATGGCCGTTATTTCCCTGACAAACGCAAGGGCGGTTTCCACGGAAAAGAGAAACTTCCCCTCCTCTTCGTTAAGGGGACAGAGGAGCACAAAAGTCCAGGGCTCTCCGGTTTCAGGCCGGTTTTTCGCGGGGATTCTGATGAATACAGAGGGGGCCTTCCCCTCTTCCGCTGTATCAAAAACATCTTCAAAGGGATAGATCCGCCCCTCTTCCCAGGATATTCCACGTTCATCAAGGAGGCTTTTCAGCCTTTCGAGGGGGGAAACTCCGGGTATAGGCCCGGCCGGGGCCGCGGGACTTGTCTGGCTCCGGATAAAGTA
>JAITES010000238.1 GCA_031281925.1 Treponema sp.
ACCGTGAAGGTAGGAGTTCCCTTCCCCGATGAAGAGACCAGGGAAAGTTTTCTGGTTTCAAGGCAGCAGGAGGGGCGTCTTCCCCTGGAGAGGGGGCTCTTTCCCCAGCAGGTTGCGTCAATGACCAGCGGTCTTAACCTGATGCACCTCAACCAGATGATCATGGAACGGGAGGAGGAAGGCCGGGTTCTCACGCTGGATTACCTGAGGCGGTCCAAAAAGCTGATGATCGAGAATGAAGCGGCGGGCCTCCTTGAATTTATGGAGACCGGTTTTACCCTGGATGATGTTTCCGGGCATGAGTATGTAAAGAGGCAGTTCAAGAACGCGGCCAAGGCTATCAAACACGGGCAGCTGGATGTACTTCCCATGGGCTACCTGATTGCCGGGCCCGTGGGTACGGGAAAGAGTTTTATGGTCAGCGCCTTTGCCGGGGAGATCGGCATTCCCATGGTGAAGTTCCTCAACTTCCGCTCGAAATGGCAGGGGGTAACTGAATCCAACCTGGAACGGGCGCTCAACATCCTCAAGTCCATGGCCCCCGTGGCGGTGATGATCGATGAGGCGGACGCTTTTTTGGGAGACCGGGATCAGGAGGGGGATTCGGGGGTGAGTAACCGGGTCTTTGCCCAGATTACCAGCTTTATGGGGAATACCGAGTACCGCGGGCGGATCATCTGGTTCCTCATCACCTGCCGGCCCGACCTTATTCCCATCGACCTGAAACGCCAGGGCCGGGCGGAGGAACATCTTGCCCTCTTTTACCCGGAAACCGATGAAGAAAAAGTGTCTCTCTTCAATACCCTGGTAAAGAAGAACAAGCTCCAGGTGCACAAATTTTCCATTACGGATCTGTTCCGCAGGCATCACTACGAGGTGAGCGGCGCAGACCTTGAAGCCCTGCTGGTGCGGGCCAAGCAGAAGGCCATTCTGGAAAACCACACCTTTATCAGCCGGGAAGACATGGAAGAGGTAATGGAAAACTACAACCCGCCTGCCTATCCCCACGAGATCCGTTTACAGAATCTGGTAGCCGTCCGGGAGTGTACCTCCAAACGGATGGTTCCCAAACGTTTCCAGATGGACGACACCAGGCTGATGAAGGAGATCCAGGAACTCAAAATCCTCTCGGGGGAGCGCATCTGACCGGCACGATTTCCTGTTCATAGACTGCGATGCCATTATTTGCAACTGTCCGCTCTGCCCGCATTGTGGACAGCCGCCGATTAATGTCAGGGCGGTCGTTGCCGGTGTCGCCGTCGTTGTTTTTCCACCCCTTTTATGCTAACATCTCCCCATGAAGTACAGTCAAGCCTTTATTCCAACCCTGAGGGAAGTTCCCTCGGATGCAGTCATCGTCAGCCACCGGCTGATGTTCCGCTCCGGCATGATCCGCAAGCTCAGTAACGGGCTCTTTGCCTACCTCCCTCTGGGGCTGCGTTCCTTCCGCAAGGTCGAACGGATTATCCGGGAAGAGATGAACGCCATCGGTTCCCTGGAGATTAAACCCACCGTGGTGGTGCCCGGCGAACTCTGGAAGGAATCGGGCCGCTGGGACTCCATGGGCGAGGCGCTGCTCCGTCTCAAGAACCGGCTGGGTCTTGATTTTGTTGTGTCCCCGACCGCGGAGGAGGCTTTTACCAGCCTTGTCCGGGATGAGCTTTCCAGTTACCGCCAGCTTCCCCTTTCGCTTTACCAGATAAACACCAAGTACCGGGACGAGATCCGCCCCCGTTACGGGGTGATGCGGGGCCGGGAATTTGTGATGAAGGATGCGTATTCCTACCATACGAGCGATGAGAGCCTTGATGAGCATTATCAGGCCCAGGGCAGGGCTTACCGCCGGATCTTCAGGCGCTGCGGCCTTACGGTAATCCCCGTCAGGGCGGATTCCGGGGCCATGGGCGGCACAGGTTCCGAAGAATTTATGGTGGAGAGTGAAGTTGGGGACAATACGCTCCTCCTGTGCAGGGTCTGCGATTATTCGGCCAACGTGGAAAAGGCCGAATGTAAACTGGATTACAGCCCCCGCTTCGACATCAATCTGGCAAAGGGAGCCGCTTCCCGGATTCCCCCCATGGAAAAAATTGCCACTCCGGAAGTCAAGACAATCGAGGAACTCTGCGGCTTCCTCAAGACCGATGCAAAGAGTTTTATTAAAACCCTGATCTACCGGGCCCTGAATGTTGAGCTTGATCTTTCCGCCGCGCCGGGCTGCGGCAGTCTGAAACAGCAGAAGACTGCTCCCGGCGCTCCCGCATCGTATCCTGAGGCCTTCTTTGCCGTGGCAATCCGGGGAGACCTTGATGTAAACGAGATAAAACTTGCCGCGGCCCTCAAGGCTTCGGAGGTGATGCTTGCCGCAGATGCCGATGTGCAGCGCATTACCGGCGCCCCTGTCGGTTTTGCCGGGCCTGCGGGTCTTGCGACCGTGCCTGTCGTCGCTGACTTTACCGTTACCGGTATGAATGACGCGGTTACAGGCGCGCTTGAAAAGGATTTTCACTATCAACATGCCGCGTACGGCCGGGATTTTGAAGCATGGCTTATTGCCGATGTCCGTACCGTCAGGGCAGGGGACCTCTGTCCTGTCTGCGGCGGGGAACTCTACGAAAAGAAGGGCAATGAACTGGGGCATATTTTCAAGCTGGGCACTAAATATACCAGGTCGATGAACGTAAGCTATCTGGACGAGGAAGGGAAGAGCAGGATTCCTACCATGGGTTGTTACGGCATCGGTCTTGACCGTACCCTGGCGAGTATTATCGAAGAACACCACGATGATGCGGGGATCATCTGGCCTGCCACCGTGGCCCCTTACCATGTGATCATAGTCCCCATCAAATATGAAGGGATGGTAAAAACCGTAGCGGACACTCTTGCGGCCGAGCTTGAGCATGCAGGCATTGAGGTACTGCTTGACGACAGGAATGAAAGACCCGGTGTAAAGTTCAACGACGCAGACCTTCTGGGAATTCCTTGGCGGGTGGTGGTGGGCGAGAAGAATCTTACCGCAGGCAAGGTTGAAGCCAGGCGCCGCAGTGAAAAAGAAAACCGGCTTTTGGATCTAAAGGAAGCCGCGGACAAACTGAGCGGCTGGATCTGCGGAGAGATCGGGGAACTCAATTCTCAATGAACATTACTTCATTTTGTGATAGTCTGGGCGGATGACTCTGTCTTCTCTCTTTAGCGACAAACAATTCTACCGTTCCCTTTTCGCCGTTGCCATGCCCATTGCCCTGCAGAATCTGATAAACGCCTTTGTAAACATGGTGGATACGGTGATGATAGGCCGTCTTGGCACCGTGGAAATCGCCGCCGTGGGGCTTGCAAACAATTTTTTCTTTCTCTATCAGATCATCCTCTTTGGGGTTAGTTCCGGCGGTTCAATCTTTACGGCCCAGTTCTGGGGCAAGCGGGATCTTGCCGGGATCAAAAAGAATACCGGTTTCTGCCTCTCTCTCAACCTGTGTTTAAGCCTCCTCTTCGCCTCTGTGAGTTTTCTGTTTCCCGAAACGATTCTCTCTGTCTATTCCAGGGATCCTGAAGTAATAGCGGCGGGGGCCGCCTATCTTAAAATTCTCAGCCTTTCGTTTACGCCCTTTGCCGTCGCCCAGGTTTTTACCCTCAGTCTCCGTTCAGTGGAAGAGATGCGGCTTCCCATGCTTACCACCCTCGTGGCTCTTTCCATCAATGTAGTGCTCAACTATATTTTTATCTTCGGGCTTGGGCCGGTTCCCGCCATGGGAGTTGCCGGCGCCGCGGTGGCCACGGTGGCGGCCAGAGTGGTAGAGGCGATTCTGCTGCTGACTCTCAGTTACAGGGGGCGCTATGCGATGGCAGGAAACTTCCGGGAGATGACCGCCTTCAATTCAGCGTATGTGTTCCGTTTTATCCGGATCTGCCTTCCGGTTATCCTCAATGAACTGGTATGGTCAAGCGGGATCACCGTGGAGAACATCATCTTTGCCAGAACCCATACCGATGCAATCGCCGCATTCAACATAACAGGAACCGTGTCGCAGCTTACCTGGGTCTTCTTCATGGGCCTGGGAAACGGGGTGGCCGTTCTTATCGGCAAGAAGATTGGGGAACGGAAAGAGGAGGCCGCCAGGGATTATGCCGCCCGGATTGTACGCTTTGCGCCGCTGGTGTCTTTTGCCATCGCATCCATACTGATACCGCTTTCGTGGCTTCTGCCCTTTATCTTCAACGTGAATGCCAATGTGCTTGCTTCCGCAAAGGCAATGCTCGTGATTCTCGCCTGTTCCTATCCCTTCCGGGCCTTCAACATGGCCATGGTCATAGGCATCTGCCGGGCCGGAGGAGACACGGTTTTCTGCGCAATCTACGATGCGGCCTTTCTCTGGACGGTCGCAATTCCCCTGGCCTCGGTGATGAGTTTTGTTTTCGGCGCTCCGGTATGGATTCTGTATATCTGCGTAAACCTGGAAGAGGTGATAAAGGCTGCGGCAGGACTCTGGCGTTACAGGAGCGGCAGGTGGCTGCATAATGTCACCGAAGGAATTTAGAAGGCCGAATGTCGTTTACATAATTCTTAAGAATTTAACCACAGTTCGGCCCGGAAGATAACGGCCGCTTATGCTACATAGGGCTCAAGAAGATACTGCCGGGAGGGATGCTGAAGACGTTTGAGAGCCTTCTTTTCAATCTGCCTGATCCGTTCCTTGGTAAGATTGAAATGGTCTCCAATCTCCTTGAGGGACATGGGCGTGCAGGAATCAAGCCCGTAACGGAAACGGATAATGTCCGCTTCCTTTTTGCTTAAAGTGCTCAGCAGATCATTAATATCGTCCTGGAGAGCCTGCTTTATGGTTTTGGCATCGGGGGCCTCGTACTTATCCGCCTGGATGAATTCTTCCAGCGTGGAGGAGTCGCTGTTGTAGCTGACGGGATTTTCCAGGGAAACCATGTCCCGGCTGATGTTTACCAGTTCAGCTACCGTAGTTTTGTCCATGTTGAGCATCCGGGCGATTTCCTTTATCTCTGTTTCACTCGAATGACATTCCTGAACCAGCTTCCGGGCCTTTTCAATCTGAATCAGCTCATTGGCCCGGTTAAGGGGAAGCCGTATCATCCTGGCTTTTTCGCAGATTGCCTTGAGAATTGACTGACGAATCCACCACACCGCATAGGAGATGAAGTGGAAACCCTTGGTTACATCGTAGCGGTCAACGGCGCTGATAAGGCCGATGTTTCCTTCACTGATAAGGTCAGCAAGGGGAAGTCCCTGTCCCTGATACTTCTTTGCGATATTCACCACAAAACGCAGATTTGAATTGATCAGCTTGTTCTTTGCTTCCTGGTTACCCTCAGCCGCCTGACGGGCGGTTTCATCCTCTTCCTCTCTGGAGAGCAAGGGAATGTTGTTGATTTCGCTGAGATACATGGAAAGAATGTTCTCATCAGAGTTTTTCATTTCCTGCCGGGTTTTCTTTACTTTGGTCGCGGTCATTTGAGCCTCCTGATTTGCTTGACACCAATAATCAAGCAAGGACCGTGCCAAAATATTCAGGGCATCGAATTTTACGGAATTTTTATGAATTTTATGATGATTTCTTTCAAAACGGTGAGTTATTTGTATAAAATGGCTGAAAAAACCCCTGTCCGTCTCCCGAAAAAGACTCAGGACAGGAATCCCCGCATGAAAAAAGGACATTTTGACACACAACTTCAAAAAGAAGTTATTTTCGTGTCAAAATGCCCCAATCTGAAACAGAACGGCGCTATGCCTTATTCAATGATACAGATAATGTCCGACATCTTGATAACCAGGAAATCAACCCCGTCGATCTTGATCTGGGTACCCGCATACTTGTCGTACATTACCTTCTGACCCGGTTTAACCGTGATAGGGTCTTTTTCGGTTCCCGGCCCCACTTCCGCTATCGTACCCTGTTGGGTTTTTTCCTGAGCGGTATCGGGGATGATGATGCCTCCGGCGGTTTTCGCCTCGTTTTTCTCAAGTTTGACCAAAACCCGGTCTGCCAAGGGTTTGACTTTCATATAGATCCTCCGTAAATTTTGAATATAATTTTACTGTATGCAATATACAAAAATTGAAGCTTAAGGTCAAGAAAAATCATCACTTTGCGGCAATATAATGCCTTGAAAATGTTCAGAACCCTTCATCCAAACGGCGGAGTTCCAGGCGCGCGGACAGATTGTTGGGATTGAGATCCAGGGCGTACTGGAGGGCCCGGCGGCTGTCGGTGCTTTTTCCAAGGCTGCGGAGGCAGCGGGCAATGCGAACCTGGAGGCGGGAGGCCTTTGTCTTGAGGCTTGAGGTATATGCCGTTTCCCCCTCATTCAGCAGGCTTAGGGCTTTTTCGTAGGCTTCCAGGGCCGCGGAAGGTGCCCTGCGGGCTTCGAGGATCAGGCCCAGGTTGGCCTCAACCTGCCATCCGGCGGGGCTGAGGGCACGGAGCAGGCTTTGCGCCTCGTCCAGTTCTCCCCTTTCCATGAGGGAGAGGGCTTCGTAGAAACCGATCCATGAGCCGTTGAAGCCGGTATGACGTTTTGCGGCTTCGAGGAGTATCGCCGTCTCTTCCCGCTGACGCTGGTAGCTGAAATACCATGCCGCCCAGCGGTACAGGGCCTCTTCTTCGCTATGCCGGTTGACGAGGAGCCATGTTTCCGCAACGGTACGGTCTACAGGCCATGTTTCGGATCGGCGGCGGAGTAGTTCCAGATCGCTCTGGTAATCCTGTTCTCCGCCGCTTTCCAGCACCGCCTGGGCCCGGCCGGTTTCCAGAAGCCGGGTGTAGCGGATGGATGCAAATTTGCGGAGGCTATCTCCGGGATTCTGTGAACCTGCAAGGGGGAGAAGGCTAAAGAGTTCTTCGAGCTTTTGGGATTCCTCCTCCCGGGTTTGGGCCCCCGCGGCAAGGTTGTAGAGGCTGCGGGCCTGTATGTTCCGGGATGCGGTGTTCAATTCCATCGGGCCTGCGGAGGCAAGGATGCTCCAGAGATTGCGGGCCCCGCTCCTGTCCCCGGCGAGGGCCAGTCCGGAGGCGGCCATGGCGAGGCTTTCTTCATCGCCGAGCCGTGCAAAGAGTTCCGCGGAACGGCGGGGATCGCCAAAATCATAGTAAAATTCCGCGGCAAGACGGATAAAGGAGGGGGGAATTTCTCCTCTCCCTTCCTCCCGCTGGCCCAGGGCATTTGCCTGTACATTCCGGCTAAAGGCACTAAGCTTTGAGGCAACTCGTCCTGCCGCTCCGGAAATGTCTCCGGCCAGAACGCGGAGCAGAATTATATCCGCGGCAAAACCGGCCTCTTCTTTTATATCTATGGTATCTGCGGAGATCTGGGAGAAGGCTGTTTCGGTTAGGGTTTCCAGAGCGGAGATGCCGGCGGCCCTTTGAGTGTCCGAAAGATCCCCGAGGAGTACATGGATTGCCAGAACAAGGGGGCTCAGGGAAGCGTCACTCATGAGGGCGGCGTAAGAGACAAGGCTGTTTCTGCTTTCACCGGGAGAGGCTCCAAAAAGCAGGGATTCCGCGGCGACCGCGGCCAGGGGGCCTGAGTAGGGGAAGGCGGCCGCCGCCCTCCGGGCCGCCCCGGTATAGGGCTCAAGGAACCGGGGATCCTCCGTCACAAGCTGCCGCCGCCGTTTAAGCAGGGAAAGCTGCGCTTCAACGCCGCCTGCCTCCCCCTCAAGCCGGTCAAGGATCCGCCAGAGGGCCTCATTGTTCCTGCCGCCTGAACGGGAAACATGGAGATCGTACTCCCTCAGTGACTGATACCAGTCGCCCCGGGCAAGAACCGCATCCGTTCCGGCTCTTTCGGAGAAAAGGGTAAGGGCGATAAGGGATCCGAGGAGCAGCACGGCAATGGAAAGTCCGGCGATACAGACAATGAGTATCTTTTTTATCCCCGGATCTCTCACGGTTTTCCGGCCCCCAGGGTTTTCCGGATGGAATCCAGCACGCCGTTGATAAAACGGTAGGACTCATCGGTACCGAATTCTCTGGAGATGCCGATGGCTTCGTTGATGATGATCGAAGGGGCCATATCCTGAAACATGAGGGCATAGACGCTCATTCTGAGGATAGCCAGATCCACCCGGTTAAGCCGGGACAGATCCCAGTTTTCCAGGTGATTTTTGATCATGGCGTCGATGGCTTTGAGATTTTCTATGGTGCCGGTGATGAGAAGCCGGGAAAAACCCAGTGTCGCTTCGTCCATGGCGGCAAGTTTTTCCGCTTCCAGCCAGGAAAACTTAAGAAATTCTTCCAATGGCACAGAAGCCGGTTCCTGCGAACGCATCTGCACCTGCGAATGCATCTGCATCCCCTGGCTTTCAATTGCCCGGCGTGATTCCCAGGCATAGAGAGCCTGAAAAGCCAGAATACGCCCTTTCCTGCGGGATGCCATGAATTACCAGACTATATTCTTCTCAAACACCTGAAAAGACCTGTTCCCCGCCCTCAGTTCGCTTATCAGTTCCTGGCTGACCTGTTCGACGGCAATCTGCTGCCGCTGCTGATACATGCTCTGTTTGATGTAATCTTTAATGGTAGAACGCGAACCCAGGGGGTATTCGTCCCGGAGTTCAAGGAATTTTTTCCCCAGAATCTGGGTTACCTTGATGATATGGTAGCCCTGCACACCTTCGATAACCCTGGAAACTTCACCCTGCTTCATGCTGAAGCCTACTTTGATGAAATCATCCCCCATGATCTGCCGGGTTTCCCCGTTTCTGGGCAGTATATTGGAGTCCGCCGCTTCAAATTCCGCACCCCGAACCTTGCCGCGCTGGGCGGTTTCATCAAATTTGCTGGCGTCCCTGCCAATTTCCGCGGCGAGCCGGTCCGCTATGGCCTTTGCCCTGGTTTTCCCCGCCTGATCATTGGGCCGGAAGGGAACGTTGATCATGGAAAACCCGAGAAGTCTCGGCTGGACAAAGACGGTTTCTCCCACTTCAAATTCATAGGCAACTTCATCGTCGGTAGGTTCTTTGAGCAGGTTCTTGATCGTGTCCTGCTTCTTGGACATCAGATACTTCTGGGTTAAAAGCTGGCGGCGCAGATATTCCCGGAACGCGGGCATTTCAAGGCCGGTGCCCTGGAGCACACGTTCGGCAAATTCCCTGTCATCAGGCTGGTGGCCGATTTGCTGGGCCATCTGATAACGATAGGCATCCAGCTGCTGGTTGAGTTCGGTTTCGGAAAGACTTACCTTGTCCCGTTCGGCCGCCTGGAGCGCAAGCCGCTCATTGATCATCACATCCAGAACCTGCCGCCTTTCCGTGCTGTTAAGCGTTCTGCCCATGGTTTTTTCCATTCTGGACACTTCGTTCTTCAACATTCTAAGGGTGATAGGATCCTGCCGGACAAGGTTTACCATGGCGACATTTTGAAGATCCGACTGGGCAAACGCAAGGGCGCTTACCAGAAGGCCCAGGACGATACATAAACTTGCTCTTTTCATATTCATTTTCATTCCTATATATAAATATTATATAATAACAAACGGCGTCCCGGGAAGACACAGTTCAAAGCAATTTTATCCTATTCCAGTACCGCCCGGATACGCCTTACCCCGGCGGAGGAACTCTGCTCCTTCTGGATTCTGAATTTCCCTATGATCCCGGTATGCTCTACATGGGGGCCGCCGCAGACCTCTTTTGAAAAGAAATCCACAGGAGAGCGGCCGATTGTATAGACCTTCACCTGGTTTTCATACTTTTCCCCGAAGAGGGCGGTGGCTCCCGCGGCTTTCGCCTCGTCAAGGCTCATCACCTCCATGCGTACCGGCAGATCCTTTTCGATCTGCTCGTTTACAATGGCCTGGACTTTGGCGACTTCATCTTCGGTCATGGGCGCGGGGTGGGAGAAGTCGAAACGCATCCGCTCCGCCGTTATATTGCTCCCCTTCTGGGCCACGTGATCCCCCAGCACCATGCGGAGGGCCTTGTGGAGCAGATGGGTTGCGGTGTGGTATTTGACCGCCATCTCCCCCTGATCCCC